>JBEKOS010000389.1:0-5312 GCA_049521535.1 Terriglobales bacterium
AGCGAACGCGCGCTGCGCGAGATCTACCTACCTGCGTTTGAGGCGGCTGTCCGCGAGGCGCATGTCGGTGCCATTATGGACTCCTACAACGACCTCAACGGTGTGCAAACAACGGAGAATGCCCATCTCAACATCGAAATAGCCAAGCACCAATGGGGTTTTGGCGGCGTCATCATGTCTGACTGGGTTGCGACGCACAACGGCGTTGCCGCGGCCAATGGCGGCCTTGACCTGGAAATGCCCGCCGGCATCTGCATGAACACGGATACACTCATTCCGGCCATCAAAAGCGGCAAAGTGGCCGAAGCAACAATCGACGACAAGATCCGGCGCATGCTGCGCCTTGCTGCCCGATTCGGTTGGATCAGTCCGGACTCCACGGGGCAGGGTTGGATCAGCCACGATCCACTCGACCTGTCCATCCCGCGCTACAACCAGCAAGGCAGGGAAGTAGCGCTCGAAGGCGCGCTGGAAAGCGCGACGCTGCTGAAGAACAACGCGAACCTTTTGCCGCTTGATCGAGCCAAGTTCAAGAATATCGCCTTGATCGGCCCCAATGCGTTTCCGGGATACGCAACGGGAGGCGGCAGCGGCATGGTTGCACCGTTTTTCGTCACGGGTCCATTCCGTGGTATCAGTGATTACCTTGGAAGCGGTAGCAACGTAACGTACAACCAGGGCATAGCAAGACTCGACGTCCTCGCCCAGCAGACGGCATTTACTTTTGCCGCCAATGGAACTGACCCGGGTGTGACAGTAGAAACCTACAACAATCCGGGGTTCACCGGCACTCCGGTTTCAAGCCGCCATGAAGCTTCCATCAATGCTGGGCCCTATGCTCAACTTCCGGCGGACACCTCCGACTCGCCGAACTCCGATATTTTGGCGTTGGATGCGACGATGAAAGAAGCGATGAGGAAGTCCGTCGCGGGCACCCTAAGTGCCCCGACACAGTACGCCCGCTGGACCGCGTTCTATCACGCGCCTTCCGAGGGCAAGTACCTGGTCTTCGTCGAGCATCCGGGCAAGTATCGACTCACCATCGACGGCACTGTAGTCATCGATCATGCGGATATTGCGCGCGCTGCCGTCTCACAATCGCTGATTGACCTGAAACCAGGAGCTCACAAGGTCGTTTTCGACGATTTGGGCGTTCCGCCATTCGGCAACGGCACCTTGCGACTCGGTATTGCCAAAGAGGATTCGTTGGTCCATCCGGCGGCTATCGAACTAGCCAGGCACGCCGACGCCGTTGTGTTATCCGTGGGCTTCGACATTGAAACAGAAGCGGAAGGCGAAGATCGCGAATTTCAGCTTCTCCCCGGGCAGAACGAACTCATTCAGCAGATCGCCGCTGTCAATCCAAACACCATTGTGGTTCTCAACGCCGGTGGCAGTGTGGACGCCTCGTCCTGGATCGATTCAGTCCCCGCGCTGCTGCACATCTGGTACTCCGGCGAAGAAGGCGGCGCAGCCTTGGCGCGGATTCTGTTTGGAGACGCCAACCCCTCCGGGCGTTTACCGATTAGCTGGGAGCGCAAAATCGCTGACAATCCTTCTGCTGATTACTACTATCCTGCTCCCGGCACGAATCGCGTTCTCTACGGCAACGATGTCTTCGTGGGCTATCGCGGCTTCGAGCACAACCACACCGAGCCGCTGTTTCCGTTCGGCTTCGGGCTCTCCTACACCACGTTCCAGTATTCCAACCTGCAGATTCACCCGTCTTCCGGCACGGACGCGAACGGCACGAATTACGAGGTCGCCTTCGATGTCACGAACACGGGACCACATGCCGGTGCCGATGTCGCCCAGGTCTATTTGGCTGAAGATCACCCCACCATCGCTCGCCCCCCACATGAGCTCAAAGGGTTCGCCCGGGTGCAACTCGATCCTGGCCAGACCCGCCATATAACCATTCCTCTCGATGCACGCTCCTTTGCATGGTATGACGTCGGCGCAAAGGCGTGGCATGCGGATGCCGGGACATTCACAATTCACGTAAGCCGCTCCTCGGCGGACCCGCAATTGGAAGGTAAGATCACGCTCGCCCAACCACTAATCGTGCCGGTAGAGTGAGGTTTTCAAAGACGGGTTGATGCCTTCTCCTCCTTGCCAGTCTCGCCACAGCTTTCTTGCGGCAAAGCTAATCGGATCGAAACGCGAATCGCTCAGTATCAGCCACAATTTAGAATAACTAGCCGGAATTCGTGAACTTCTCGTCACCGGTCCGCCCAGAAAAAGACAAGATAAGGTGTCCGGGCCGCCTGTGCCGCGGGAAAAACGTGCCTTAACGCACCACCTCAAACTCTCGCCCTGCCCTCCGATGGCAGGCCTTGTCCTTCTCAGGATGCTGCGCCAGCCACTTCGACATCCGTTCTAAATAGGATACTTACAAAGACTCAGGTTTGAGTATCCTGCGGACCGTCGCGAGCAAGAAAAGCCAAACTTCACTGCCCTTCTACCTTCGTAACAGAAGGGGAAGGGAAGCATCTGTTCACGGAACAGCATACGAGGGACAAGCGGCCAGCTGCGTTTCGTTGAAAGTGCGTCGGATTGTTCAACTTATGAGCGCCTGGTCGCCTTTTTATGTGCGGTTATGTTCGAATGTGCACAAAAATGTTCAAATTGTTCTTGACAAAAGTTTCTCAGGCGGACTAGAGTTCCGGTGAAATCCAAGAGGCCATGGGGTCGTGTAAGTTTATCTATCTTTCGGAATGAGGGATCAGAGATATGAGTACGAATGCCCCAGACGTCAGTGAATCGGGTATTCAGTCATTGCGGAAGATTTCGGCCATTGCCGGAAGAATTTGGAGAGCCAATATGTTCGGAACCAGTGGTTTAAGGAGAGGATCAACCATGACGAAGTCTCGAATCGTAGGTCAAATTGTTTGCGTCCTTCTGCTGGCTTTAGCGCTCGTCGTAACCGGCACGCAAAGCGCGAACGCGCAAGGCGGTACCGGCCAGATCAAGGGTGTTGTGACTGATCCCACCGGGGCGGTGGTGCCGGGCGCCAAGATCACAGTAACCAGTCTTGAGACTGGCTTTTCGCGCGTTACGGTCAGCGGTGGCGACGGATCGTTCCTAATCCCTTCGATGCCGCCATCCCACTACCAGGTGGAAGTCCTGGCTCTCAACTTTCAGCGGCTTGTTCGCAGTCCCATCACCGTCCAGGTTGCAGAGACTGCCGATGTAGGCGACATTCGACTCACTATCGGTTCGGAGAGTTCGACCGTGACGGTCAGCGGCGAAGCAGGGCAGGAAGCACTGCTGCAGACCGAGACATCAACCCTGGGCAAGGTCTTCGACTCCACATTGATTGAAGCCATGCCACTCTCCACGCGCAACTTTACGCAGTTGCTCTCACTGCAGGCCGGTGTCATCGGCTCCATTCCCGGTACCCTCGCACTTGGCAACGGTACCTCGCAGTTCTCCGTGGGCGGCGCCAGAGTCTACGACAACGCCGTCAACATCGATGGAGTGAATGCCGTCAGCTCCTCATCCAGCGGCTCGTACTCTGTGCCTTCGCCCGATGCCCTGCAGGAGTTCAAGATGCAGACCAGCACCTACTCGGCTGAGTACAGCCGCGCCGGCGGCGGCAGCATCGACGTAACTACCAAGAGCGGCAGCAACCATTTTCACGGCGATGGGTTTTACTTCTTCCGCAACAAGGCGCTCGATGCAAACTCCTACTTCAACAAGCAGGGAGAAGCATTGACGAATTCTCCCAATATCCCGCCCGACATTCGCCAGAACCAGTGGGGCGGGACGGTGGGCGGCCCGATCAAGCGGGACAAAATGTTCTTTTTCTTTTCCTATCAATCCACCAACCAGATCAACGGAAACGCCGGAAACATCATCAACGATGTTTACCCGCTGCTTCCCCCGGGTGACCGCAGCAACACCGGGCTCTTACGCCAGCAGTTGGGAGCAATCTACGGCGGGGAGACGGGGCTCTTTGCCAATGTCGAGACGGTCGCACCAGACGGATCGAACATCAATCCGGTTGCGCTGGCGCTGATCCAGGCCAAGTTCTCGAACGGTGCGTATGTGCTGCCATACTTCCCGTTCGCGGACGTCACCCACACTGGCCGGACGGATATCGCGTACGCGCACTTCTCCCTCGCCCCCACTTACCAGGAGAAGCAATACATGGGGAACGTAGACTACAAACTAACGCCCCGCCAGACCCTCACTGAGAAATACTTCAATTCCCACTCTGTCTTCCAAACAGTCGACGGGTATATCCCTGGGTTCTATTCGTTACAACCGGGCATCAGCGAGAATGCCAGCATCACCCACACCTTCACCGTGACTCCAACATTGGTGAACGAGGTCAAGTTGGGTTTCATGCGCCAGTATGGCGGCACTACAAACACCAACAGCGGCTTGACGGCCACTCAAATCGGCATGAAGGCTGCCCCCGACGCGGCTGGTGCATTCCCGCAGTTCCTCATTGCCCTGGACGGTCTCATTTTCCCCAACAGTTCTGCTGCCTTCGGAGTCCAGTTGGAAAACCAGTTCTCGATCAGCGACACGCTTTACAAGACCCTCGGGCGCCACAATGTGCGTGTCGGCTGGATCGGAATGGATCATGAACTCGATCTCAATTCCAGGGGCGCAGGCGCGGTTTTTGTATTCACGATGGCCGACTTGTTTATCGGCGAGGACGCTGCCCACAACGGCAGCTCCTTCAGCAATCTCTTGCTTAGCGCTGCCGGCACTGCATAAACCTGGGCCTCCGCTGGGATTACTTCGCCTGGCCCAGCGAAACTCAAGGCCGTATGGATAACTTCGTCCGATCCCTCATGGGCGAGGGCCTCTTCGGCATTCCAACCGGCAACCAGGGGTACACCGGCTATACCATTTCGTCAAAGTTCAAGCAGCTTAACCCGAACTTTGTCATCCCGGCCGGTATCACTCAGGTCAGCAATCAGGACGGAATCGGAGCCAACTACAATAACTATGCCCCGCGCGTAGGCTTTGCCTGGGTTCCTTTCAAGAATCGCGCCACCACCTCAGTCCGCGGTGGTTTCGGCCTCTTTTACAACCGCAGCTCCACCGTGATGGCCCAGGCCCTTGTCTCCGGTCCTCCGTTCAACAACTCGGACCTCTATTCGTTCGGCAGCCAGGGAACTTTACAGGATCCTTTCACGTTTCTAAACCTTCCGCCGGACAGTGCCTACCCAATGTGGAGCCCGCGCGTATACGACCCAAACGTAACCCCCTCGCTCCTCTTCAACGCTGCGGCGGAAAAAGTCGGCAATCCCTATACCGAGCAGTGGAACCTGAGCGTCCAGCAGGAGTTCGCT
>JBEKOS010000390.1:0-4708 GCA_049521535.1 Terriglobales bacterium
TAATGAAAGGTCCCACGCCAATCATGTCAATCATGTTCAGAGTGGTAGCGCTACGCAGCCCCAGGCCGCGCACCAACGGGGACGAGGAGGCGGGTTCGCTCTCGAAATGCATGCTCGGCAAGAATTTACGCGCACCGGTTCAGGACAAGGCTTCTACCACGGAAAACACCGAAAACACGGAAGACACAAAACAAGAAGGTGGGGGAGTTTTGTCACGAAAAAAGCCGGGACCGTGAATCGATCGCAAGCGACTCTTCCGTCTTCCGTGCCTTCGATGTCTTCTGTGGTTGTTTGGCAATCTTCAATCCTTTTCGCAATTTTCGGCGCCGGCAAACTCTTTTGCAGGGGCAGGTTTGCTCGCCTGCAAACGCCGGCGCGCCTCTTTTACAAACCCGGCAAATCGCAACGCGAGTTCGCGAATTCGTTCCGCCTGCCGCCGCTCAATCGCCTCGTGCGGAATCAAGTCGGCGCCCACGCCGATGGCAACGGCGCCCGACAAAATGAAGTTGGCGGCAGTCTGTTGGTTCACGCCGCCCGCCGCGACGAGCGGAATCTGCGGCAGCGCGGTCTTCAGGGCTTTGATATAGCGCTCGCCTCCGATTTGCGCACACGGGAAGACCTTCACAAAATCCGCGCCGGCTCGCCAAGCCGTAACCACTTCCGTTGGAGTCAGCGCGCCCGGCAGTACGGCCATGTTTTCCTTGGCGACATATTCCACAATTTCAGCATCGAATCCGGGCGCCGTAATAAAGCTGGCGCCCGCATCCATACACACGCGCGCCGTCTTAGTGTCCAAAACCGTGCCGGCGCCCACGATCATTTTGGGATGGAAGCGAACTAGGTGGGCGATCAACTCCACCGCACCGGGCACGGTCAGGGTGATCTCCACAATCGGAATTCCACCGCGCGATACTGCCTCGCTGGCAAAATGGGCATCATCGCCCGAAGATACCCGAATGGCGGGTATGATTCCGATTTCTTCGATGAGTGCACAAACTTCGGTCCTGTTCATATTGTCTGTCCTTCAATCTGGCCCGGCTTCCTCGTGTGGGCGTTGACGCCCCCACCCCAACCGGTCTGAAGACCGGCGGTACAGGTCTTCGTCATAAGGGTTCCTCGGCGACGTGTTCAGGCAACCTATCGTCGCTGCGGGCAAACCACGCGTAGAGCGTGGGCAAGAGAAAAATGCTTAGCAACAGATCGGAAATCAGTCCGCCGACGATCACGATGGCAAACGGCCTCTGCGAATCAGAACCAATGCCATGGGAAAGTGCTGCCGGCAAAAGCCCCAGAGTCGCGACCAGCATGGTCATCATAATGGGCCGCAGTCTTAGCACTGCGCCTTCCACCGCTGCTTCGTCGATCGTGTAGCCGCGAGCGCGAAGCTGGTTGATGTACTCCACCATGATTACTCCGGTCTGCACCGACACCCCGAACAGCGCCAGGAAACCGACCCCCGAGGAAACGCTGAAGTTAGTATGAGTCAAAAGCAGCGCCAGAAGCCCGCCGATGCGCGCCATCGCCACGTTGGTCAGGATCAACAGCGCCCACTTCACTGACTGGAACATGGTGTAGAGGATCACAAAGATCAGCAGAATAGTCACGGGCAGTACCAGCAGGAGCCGCTTCGACGAACGCTTCTCGCTTTCATACTCGCCAGCCCAATCAATCGTGTAACCCGGCGGCAACTTGACGTGGTCCTGAACCTTTTGAATGGCCTCTTCCACCGTGCCGCCAAGGTCGCGACCGCGAACGCTGAACTTGATGGCCACGTATCTGGAGTTCGCTTCGCGATATATCTCCGAACCTCCATCCTGCACGCCCACCTGCGTCAGTTGCGCCAGGGAGACGCGCTCGCCCGAGGGCGCAAGGAGGCGCACTTTCTCGATGGCTTCGCGGGTATCCCGGTATTGCGGAAGGTAACGCAGCACCAGATCGTAGCGCTGCTCGCCAACGAGCACCTGCGTTAACGCATTTCCGCCGACCGCCGTCTGAATCGCGTCCTGCACGTCCGAAACATTGATGCCGAAGCGCGAAGCCTGCTCGCGGTCCACGGTGAAATTCAGATTCGGCTGGCCAAGCACCCGGAATAAACCGAGGTCTTCCACCCCACGAATGGGCCGCATTACGTCGACGATTTCATCACCCTTCTCTTCGAGGACCTTGAGATCGTCGCCGTAGATCTTCACGGCCAGCGCGCCTTTGACGCCGCTCACCGCTTCCTCGAGATTGTCGGATATCGGCTGTGAGAAATTCCAGATGGCGCCCGGGATCTTCTCCAACTCGCGATTCATCGCCTCAATCAACCGCTCCTTATTCTGTTGGAACACCGGGCGCCATTTTTCCTTGGGCAGCAAGTCCACAAAATACTCAGTATTGAAGAAGCCGGTCGTGTCGGTGCCATCGTCGGGGCGTCCCACCTGGGTCACAACCTGAGGGACTTCGGGAAATGAAGCCAATATCTGCCGTGCCCGATCCACAATGGCTGCACCCTCAGTCGGGCCGGTGCTGGGCGCCAGCGTGCCACGCACCCAAATTGCACCTTCGTCCAGATGTGGCAGGAACTCCGAGCCGATCACGCCGCTGAAAGCCAGATAAATCGCGCCTACAGCGGAAAGAGTCGCGGCCCCCACGGTAAGCCAGCGGTTTTTCACTGAGAAGGCGACGGCCTTCCGGTACCGGCGGGTAATGAACGTCATCACCGGGTTCTGCCACTGTTGGGCGTTCTTCCGGAACAGCATGGTCGCCAGCGCCGGCGCGATAAACATGGAGAAGATCAAGGCACCGAGCAGCGCAAAAGCCACTGTCCAAGCCATCGGCTTGAACAGTTTCCCTTCCGCCCTTTGCAGCGTGAAAATCGGCAAATAGGCAGTAATGATGATGGCGATGGCGTAAAAAACCGGACGGTGCACTTCATGAGCGGCGGTCCGCACCTGCTCGAAGACGGAAGCAGTACCGGAATCGCGGCGGTTCAAATGGCGCACGATGTTTTCCACCATTACCACCGCACCATCCACCACCATGCCGAAGTCAAGCGCGCCCAGCGACAGCAGGTTGGCCGAAATGTGGCGCAGGTCCAGGCAAATGGAGGCAAACAGAAGAGCGAATGGAATCGTAAGCGCCACGATGAAAGCGCCGCGAACATTGCCCAGGAAGATAAAAAGGATGATCACCACCAGGATCATCCCTTCCGTGAGATTGTGCAGAACGGTGTGCGTGGTGTAATGAACCAGATCGTCCCGGTCCAGGTAAGGAACAATCTTCACACCCTTGGGCAGTATGAACTTATTGAGCCGCTCCACCATCGCGTGAATGCCATCGAGCGTGGCCGCGGTATCCGCGCCCTTGCGGAGAAAAACAATTCCCTCCACCACGTCGTTGTCGTCAACGACCACGCCGTCGGCACGATGAATGGCCTTCCCGATCTGGCCGAGCCGAATCTTCGGACCCTGTGCGACCTCGGCGATGTCCTTGATGCGCAGGGCAGTGCCGTTTTGCGTCTTGATTACGGTCTGTTCAATGTCGCGAACGCTGCTCACCAGACCAACGGCGCGTACATTGACCTGCTGCATCCCCTCCTCGATGAAACTTCCGCCGGCATTGGCATTGGCGTTGGTGAGTTGCTGCTCGATTTGCGCCAGGCTCAGTCCGTAGGAAATCAGCTTGTCAGGGTCAATCCGGACCTGGTATTCGCGAGTGATGCCTCCAAAGGAGGAATCGTCCACCACGTCCGGCACTGATTTTATGTACTTGGCGATAACCCAGTCCTGAAGGGACTTCAGTTCCATCACGTCGTACGCCGGATTGCTGCTGGTAAGCGTGTACCAGTAAATCTGTCCTATGGGGCTGAAATCCGGACCGACCTGCGGGTTCACATTATTCGGAAGGGTGGCCTGGCTCAGGTGTTCCAGGACCTTCTGGCGGTCCCAGTCGTTATCGGAATCATCATCAAAGATCAGGTTGACTACGGAAAGCCCTGCCAGGGAAGCCGAACGCACATGCTGCAAATGCGGCATGCCGTTCATTTGGATTTCGATGGGAATTGTGACCTGCTGTTCGACCTCCTCCGCGGCACGGCCCGGCCATTGTGTAATGACCTGCACCCAGGTGTTGGCCACGTCCGGATACGCCTCCACCGGCAGCTTCTTGAAGGCAAAGATGCCCCAGAGAAACAGAACAACCGCAATTCCGAGGACAATGAACCGGTTGTTCAGGGCGACATCGACGAGCCAGCGCATTACTGTTCCACCGTATTTTGAAATTCCAGGGCATTGGTCACCAGTTGCTGGCCGGGAGCAATTCCGGAGATCACTTCCTGCATCCCACCCGGAAGCATGTCCCCGGCCTTGACCTCGACCTGGCGGAACTGGCGGGAATTGTCCTTTGCCGGTTCTTTCAGCGGCTCATAAATCCAGTCGCGGTCGTGCAAATGCACTATGGCGGTGGCGGGAACTGCGGTACGGGTCACCTCTTGCTGTCCATGAAAGGTGGCGGTCACGAACATGCCCGGACGCATATGACCGGGATTGCGCACTTCGATGCGCACTTTGGCGGTACGCAGATTCGGATCCAAAATCGGACCCACGTTGCTGATTACGCCCGTGACAACCTCGTCGGGATAAGCGTTCAAACGAACGTCTGCCTTCTCCCCGACCCGCACGCTGGCAAGGTTGTTCTCATACACGTCGCACAGAATCCAAACGTAAGT
>JBEKOS010000391.1:0-4699 GCA_049521535.1 Terriglobales bacterium
AAGAAATGAATTGAACTCGACCGGTGTGTCGTGGCCTGCGGTAGTCGGTGGGGCATTCGTCACGGCTGCCGTTTCGCTTATATTGCTTGCACTGGGTGCCGGTCTTGGTTTCGCCTCGGTCTCGCCCTGGTCTAACGCCGGTGCCTCTGCGTCAGTCCTCGGCGCAGCGGCCATTGTGTGGCTGATGTTCACTCAGTTTGCGAGTTCCTCTTTGGGTGGCTATCTCGCGGGCAGACTGCGGACACGATGGCCGGGCGTACACACCGACGAAGTCTATTTCCGCGACACGGCGCACGGATTCCTCGCATGGGCGGTTGCCCTGGTCATTACAGCCGCATTTCTCACCTCCGCTGCCGCCTCTCTGATGGGAGCGGCCGTTCCGCGAAACGCAAATGCTGATCCACAACTGAATCCCACCGACTATTTCGTGGATGAATTATTCCGTTCGGACAGCGCTGAACCAGCTAACGATTCCGCCCGTGCCGAAGCTGGGACTATTCTTGCAACAGCGTTGCGGGAGGGTTCTGTTCCTCCAGCAGATCAAACCTACCTGATCCAGATGGTAGATTCGAAAACGGGCATCGGAAGGCCCGCTGCCGGCGACCGCGTGTCCCGTGTGTTTGCGCAAGCTCAACAAACTGCGGATACCGCCCGCAAGGCAATCGCACATTCGTTGCTGTGGATATTCGTGGCGCTGTTAATGGGCGCGTTTTGCGCAAGTATTGCCGCAACCATTGGGGGCAGGCAAAGAGACCACGTCATTGCAATTTAGTGCGCAGGCTTTCGGCGATTTCAAAACGAATCGAAGGTTAAGGAGACTCAGATGCGTTCCATTTTACTCTTGGTGCTCGGCGTACCAATACCAATCGTCATTTTGATTGCTCTCTTCAGCCACGCCTGAGTTATCGGCACGTCAATGGACCCCACTCCCCGCCACGTTAGACGGCGTTCGGGAGGCGGCATGTTTTCGCAGCTCCAACAGCGCATCCATCGCCATTCCTTTCTTCCGCCCGAAGAATCTCGGGTCCCAGGCTTGGCGCGACTTTGGCGATCGCAGTAAGGAACCGCACGGCCACGCGGTTCATCTCGAACTGCTCGACATCCCGAAGACCTGCGGAGGCGAGCGTGCGGCAAAGGCCGGGATCGCGGTAAAGGCAAAGGAGGGCCTCGGCCAGCGCGTCTGGGTTTTCAGGCTCCACCAGAACTCCGCTGCGGACCAGTTCCGGGACGGCGGCAGCGCGGGCGGCCACAATGGGCTTGCCTGCGGCCATCGCCTCCAGGAACACGATGCCGAAACCTTCCTGCACGCTGGGCAGGCAGAACACATCACAACGCCGATACTCCCTGGCAAGGCTGGACATTGAAGCGTCGCCAAGCCACTGAACGGCCGGGCCGAGATCCAGTTCTCTGCAAATGCTCTGGAGTCGGGCATGTTCGGGCCCGTTCCCCACAATTCGAATTTCGAGCTCGGGAATTTTCTTTCGCAGCAGACCTGCGGCGCGCAGCAGAACATCCAATCGCTTGCGTGGATAAAACCTGCACACCGACAATATGGTGAATTTGCCTGGCGTAGCTGTGGCTCGATTCGCTTTGAATAATCGGCGCCAGGCGTTCAGGTCAATCAGTTCCGGAACCACGATCGCGTCTTTGACGCCATAGAGTTCCTCCAGCCGTTCAGCGCAGTAGCGGCTCACGGTGATGACAAGATCGGCCCGTCGCGCGTGCCGTCTCTCAAGGCACGCCTGAAGCGCGAGACTCGCCCGCGTGGCTCCGCCCTCGAAACGCACCGCGTCGCCCAGCACGCCTTTGATGCAGGCGATGTGCGGAGGAGCGTTTCGCCGTCGCGATATGGCGTACCCATCGGCATCGATCCCGATCGTCGCCGCACTGTTGAAGCGGCGCCAGCGCAGGCTTTCGTTAAATAGCAGCCGGGTCGCTGTGTAAATCGGAGTGATGATTCGCGGCCTGACCACGTCGACCCGAATCCCCGGACCGCGCAGAGCCTCCACAAGCGTACGCGTGCCGACATAACACCCGCTGCCCTTGCAGACCTCCCACGGAATGGCCGTTATGAATTGGAGAACGTTCATTTGCCAGACTAAACTAACTAAAGATCCGCCTGGGTCAATTCGGTTGTTCTCTCTGTTGGTTCCCCGGGCTGTTCTTAACGGCCGATTTTACCGGCCCCGGAGCCGCCATGAAACGGGGGAGACGGCGAGAACCCCGTACCAGTGCCGAAACAAGTCCGCAGGCGGACTTATGTGTTTTAGTTAGAGGGATCCGTCGCGTTCCTGCCGCCGTCCTCCTTCGGTTCGCGACTTGGAAAGGAGAAGACAGCAAAACTCCTTCCTCGGCCCATCATCGGGCCTGCATTTCAACCACCACTTCCTGGCCAGGAGCGCACTCCTTGCGCGGCGAACCAATCCTTTGGGATTGCAGCCTGGACCTCCACATGCTTGGAGACCTCGGAAGAGATACGGCGAGACGGAGAACTTATGACGATTACCACACCTTCGCCAGTCACTATGGCCAAACTCCTGAGCAGGCACGAAGTCGCCGAAGGCACGATCGCATTCCGCTTTGAAAAGCCGTCGAATTGGACATTCAAGCCCGGCCAGTACCTCGACATAACTTTGCCTGATCCTTCAGAGACGGATGCCGAAGGGAATGTGCGATCCTTTTCCATCGCGAGCGCTCCTCACGAAGATACCCTGATGGTCGCCACTCGAATGCGCGATACGGCATTCAAGCGGGTGTTAAATACAATGCCGCTAAGCTCAGCAGTTCAGATCGAAGGACCCTCCGGCAGCCTGACTCTCGATAATAATGTGAAGCGAACCGCGGTCTTTCTGGCGGGCGGTATCGGAATCACGCCGTTTCGAAGTATTGTGTTCCATGCAGCGAAGGAGAAGCTGCCTCACCGAATCTTCCTTTTCTACTCGAACCGCCGTCCGGAGGATGCTCCTTTTCTGGATGAACTCCAGGCTCTGGAACGAGAGAATCCAAACTACGAGCTGATCGCCAGCATGACTGAAATGTCGAAATCGCACCGGCCCTGGCAAGGTCAGACCGGACTGATCGACAAGGAAATGCTCGCGAGGCATTTGAAGGACGCCATCTCCCCGATTTACTACGTGGCTGGGCCACCGGACGTGGTGAAGGCCTTCAGACGACGATCAGTCAGGCCGGAATCGACAATGACGACATTCGCGCGGAAGAGTTTGCCGGCTATTGATCCTGCCACGCAGAAGGCGACCGGCCCAACATAAATCGCCGCGCTCCTGCGAGCCGCGCAAACGGAGCAACCCCATGTGGATGGTTAACTCAGTTCGCGCCAATCGTGTTCGTTCAACTCCACCTTGTGTTTTGCCGCCGCGGATTTTATGCGTTTCCAGGCCCCGTCGCGTTTAGCATCGGTCGCTCCCTGCACCTGCATGAAGCGGGCGATTGCGTTGCGCACATGCGCAGCGTCATGAAGGGGTTCTTTGCGTTCCTTGGGATACGCGAAGTTTGCATCGGCGATAGGATCGCGGTCGGCGTCAGTGACTGTGGACATGCTTTCTGACCAGCAAACCAATTGCCAATTTTGCGCCCGCCATCGCGGGAAGAGGCAGAGTCACCCGATTGAACTCTTGAGACCTCGCAGGGCCTATCTGGTTTTACAATCGCACCAGCAGCGTTGACGAAGGAGATCTCGCCGACGCTGGAAACCCCTTGGAAACGCCACTGTAGTGGAAACTGTACTGGTTTCGGGAAACCTGACGAAACTCGGCGATACCACGATTGCGTAGAATCAGCGATTTTAGACACCCGCGATACTCAGCGATACAGCCTCTCTTCGCTTGAGGTGCTGGCGGGAGCAATCTCGTGGGGGTTAAGGTCCCCCTCTCCGCACCAAATATCTGGCTTTCGTATCAATAAAATACGGAGGCCATTGTCGTTTGTGACCGATTAGCGTCCCCTCTGTTTCCAGCACCATTTCCGCCGTCCGTACTCTACGCTGGAGATGAGTAACGCACTTCCGAAGGAGAAACGATGCAGAAGCGAAAATTGGGAAAGAGCCATCTGGAAGTTTCGGCCCTCGGGCTGGGCTGCATGGGAATGAGCTTTTCGTACGGCCCGCCCAAAGACAAGCAGGAGATGACCTCTCTTCTTCACGCAGCCGTTGAACGTGGCATCACATTCTTCGACACTGCCGAAGTCTACGGCCCGTTCCTGAATGAAGAACTCGTGGGCGAAGCGCTCGCTCCCTTCCGTGACCGGGTGGTGATCGCCACCAAATTCGGGTTCGACGTCAGCCCTGGTTTCGATCCCCGCGGCATGAAGGGTGCGCCGGGTCTGAACAGCCGGTCCGAGCACATCAAGGCCGCCGCCGAGGGCTCGCTCAAGCGCCTCCGCATTGATGTCATCGACCTGCTTTATCAGCATCGGGTTGACCCGAATGTGCCGATCGAAGACGTCGCCGGCGCCGTGAAGGACCTGATCCAGGAAGGTAAGGTCAGGCATTTCGGCCTTTCGGAAGCCGGAGTGCAAACGATCCGTCGCGCGCACGCCGTCCAGCCGGTCACTGCTCTCCAGAGCGAATACTCGTTGTGGACGAGAACTCCGGAGAAGGAAGTCATCCCGGCTCTCGAGGAACTCGGCATCGGCTTGGTTCCGTACAGCCCGCTGGGCAAGGGATTTCTCACGGGCAAGATCG
>JBEKOS010000392.1:0-4677 GCA_049521535.1 Terriglobales bacterium
GTCGGGGATGAACGAATCATTCTGTAAGCTGCTACGTTGTTTGCCCGGTTAGCATAGGCCTGCATCAGTCTGCGCAGGCGTCTCAGGCTGGTTAGCCCCAGAATCCACGAACGCCAAGTTCCTACCTCGGGCATCCAACTCTGCCGGAGGACGATCACATGGCATCTCAACCTCAATACTCAATCAATCTTGATACGCGTTTTGCTCCGCTTGAGCTAATCGATGTTCAAAAGCTGATCGACAATTGCGAAGAACCCTGGTGGAACCAGACACTTTGCCGCGTAAACGACTGCGTGGTGCGGCTGGGCATTGTGCAGGGCGAGTTCCACTGGCATAAACACGACGACGAAGATGAATTCTTCTATGTGATCGAAGGACGGCTTTACATCGATCTGAAGGAACGCACAATCGAATTGACGCCGCGCCAGGGTTTCTCGATTCCCAAAGGTGTTGTGCATCGCACGCGCGCCCCGGAGCGAACCGTAATGCTCATGATGGAAGGTGCTGGGGTCATTCCAACGGGGAATTAAGGCAGCACGGACTCGTTACTTCGGTTTCGTCTTCTGATTTCCCGCATTGTAATTGGTTTACAATTGTGTCACGCACAATTCCGTGGACTGGAAACCCGCCGCCCGGCATCTAATCTAGTGGTTCAGCACGGAAAAAGCGGCGGTATTGGGAGCGTGGAGTGAATTCGACTGTAAAAACGATCGTGTTCTGGGTAGTGATTTTGCTTTCTGCCGTATTGCTGTGGCAGGTGGTGAAGTCCGGAGGCACTGGAACAAAACAAAAGGAGATCAATTTCTCCGAGTTCATGCAGCAGGTGAACCAGGGCAACATTGCTGCGGTCACAGTGAACGGCACGGAAGTGACCGGCGACTATCACAGCCCGGAGAAGGCCAAGTTCCATACCACGGTGCCGCCCAATTATCCCGACATGTTCAAGGTATTGCAGGATAAGGGAGTCAACATCTCCGTCAAGGACAACCAGGGCGGAAGCTGGCCGGCATGGCTGCTCAACCTGGCTCCCCTGCTGCTGCTGGCAGCATTATGGTTCTTCATGATCCGGCAGATGCAGACCGGTGGAAACAAAGCGCTTAGCTTTGGCAAAAGCAAGGCGCGACTGCTTTCCATGCAGCAGAAGAAGGTTACGTTCAAAGACGTCGCCGGCGTCGATGAAGCCAAGGAGGAACTGAAGGAAATCATTGAGTTCCTGCGCGAGGCGCAGAAGTTTCAGAAGCTTGGGGGACGCATCCCCAAGGGCGTGCTGCTGGTCGGCCCCCCGGGCACAGGCAAGACCTTGCTTGCGCGCGCGGTGGCAGGCGAAGCAAATGTGCCTTTCTTCTCCATTTCCGGTTCGGACTTCGTCGAGATGTTCGTTGGCGTGGGCGCCAGCCGGGTGCGCGACCTTTTTGAACAGGGAAAGAAGAACGCTCCCTGCATCATCTTCATTGACGAAATCGATGCGGTCGGTCGTCATCGGGGTGCCGGCCTGGGCGGCGGGCACGATGAACGGGAACAAACACTAAATCAGTTGCTGGTGGAAATGGACGGCTTCGAGTCAAACGATGGTGTCATCCTGATCGCGGCAACCAACCGTCCCGATGTGCTGGACCCGGCCCTATTGCGACCAGGAAGATTTGACCGGCGCGTCGTAGTGCCACGGCCTGACGTGAAAGGACGCGAGGAAATTCTGCGGGTCCACACGCGCAAGATTCCCATCTCTGACGATGTCGATCTATCTGTTCTCGCCCGCGGTACTCCCGGCTTCAGCGGAGCTGACCTGGCGAACATGGTCAACGAGGCGGCGCTGAACGCCGCGCGCTATAACCGCAAGTCCGTGGCCATGCACGACTTCGAGATTTCCAAGGACAAGGTCCTGATGGGTGCGGAGCGCAAGTCCATGGTCATGTCTGATGAAGAAAAGCGGCTGACCGCTTTTCATGAAGGCGGGCATGCCCTGGTCGCCGCTACTATGAAAGATAGCGATCCGCTGCACAAGGTAACGATTATTCCTCGCGGCATGGCGCTGGGTGTGACCATGCAGTTGCCGGTAGACGACAAGCACACCTACTCGCGTGAATACCTGGAAACTCGCCTGGCCATCATGATGGGTGGCCGTGCGGCGGAGCAGATTGCGTTGCAGACCATGACTACGGGCGCGGGCAATGACATCGAACAGGCGACCGATCTGGCCCGCAAAATGGTTTGCGAGTTTGGGATGAGCCAGCTTGGTCCGCTCACCTTTGGGAAGAAGGAAGAACAGATCTTCCTCGGCCGCGAAATTTCCCAGCATCGCGACTACAGCGAGGACACGGCCATCAAGATCGATCAGGAAGTGCGCCGCCTGGTGGATACCGCTTACAAGATTGCTGTGGAGATCGTGAGCAGCAAGCGTGAATATCTCGACAAGATTGCCATGGCGCTACTGGAGCGCGAGGTGATCGACGCCAACGACATCCAGACTATTCTTGCAGGAAAGGATCTGCCCGCGCGCATCATTCCGCCAACCCCTCCGGACGACGGTGTGCAGCAAGTGCTCAAGCCGGAACCCGGACGTACTCCGGCGGTGCAACCGGGAGAGAGACCCGCGCAGGCTTAGTTACTATCTGTCGAATGGCCGCCCGGAATGATCCGTTTCCTCGCCATGAAAGAGGACTACCAGTCCAATGGCGCGGCCGTTCCCGTCGAGTGCGACCCGAAGTACGGAACCGTGGAGTTGAAGCCCGAGGTCCGGTGCGAAAGGATCGTCACCGGCTATGGGGAAGCTAAGTTTGATGGTCGTACTGACCGGGCAGGAATCCGTAGTCTCAATGAACGCAGCCTCGCGACTCGCATCGCGCGTAGTGCCTCCCATCCTCTGCGCATAGCCTGCAACGCCAAACTGCACAGGTATCCGGATCCGCGCCCGGCGGAAAGCACGCCGATCACAGGCCCCATCGAATTGAGGTCTCTCGTTCATCAAGCTGAAAGCAATAGGTGAAAAAGAGATTACACCGCGCGACTCATAAAAGGCAAGCAGAAAACTCTTCGCACATACAGGGCCAGTTTTGTGGGGATTTGAATGTTCAAGAGCGTCATAGCCTCGGTAACATACGGTAATATAAAGCCATGAGTCCAGAGGTTTCTGATCTTCTAAAACGAGCAATTGCCCTACCTGTGGACGAGCGGGCCGCATTGGCCAACACTTTGCTTGACAGCCTGGAAAACAATGAGGAATCTGTTCAACAAGCTTGGGACGAAGAAGTTGAACGTCGAATCAAGGACCTAAAAGCGGGCAAAGCCGTTACTATCCCTTGGGAACAACTACACCGGGAGCTGTTGGCGATGGTGAATGAGCGCTAAGAGTGTTGAATTTCACCAGGGCGCGATCGCAGATGTCAAGAACGCCTTCGCTTGGTATCGAGAACGGAGCCACAAGGCTGCATCGGATTTTATTGCGGAATTGGAGCGGGCCACTCGCACCATACGTCGCGCGCCGGAACGCTGGCCAGTCGGAATGAACAACACCAGACGATTTCCGCTCTGAAGATTCCCTTTTTCGATCATCTATTCGGAGCACGAGTTGGTAATCACAATCTGGGCCGTTGCTCATGGCAGCAGGCGACCCGAATATTGGACGCATCGCCTCTAACGGTTCACCGCCGCGCTTCTCAAGTTTTCCTATTGCCGCCGTAACTAGCCGAAGGCGAGGTCGTCCTTAATTCACCGGCCCCAAATACTGGTCCAGCCAGTTCAGCGATTCCTTGATCAGTTCGTTGCGCGGTATGTTATGACCCGTTTCGTACAGGAAGCGTTTCTTCTGGTCCTTCGGCGATCCCAGCAACCGGTAGAACGGCTCCTGAGTGGATTCCACCGGAAAGAAGAAGTCGTAGTGCCCGTTCAGCATCAGGACAGGCTGCTTTACGTGCGAAATGAAGTTAATGGTGTCGACTTCGGGCAGCGACCGGTGGAAGTCGAGTCCGCCCAGCGCGAGGACACAAACCTTTATTCTGGAATCCACCGCCGGGATCAATGCCCCCATCACCGCCCCCCAGCTATAGCCGTAGTATGCCACCTTGTTGTGATCCAAATCCGGGCGCGTTTCCGCGTAGTCCAGGGCGCGCGAGGCGTCTTTCTCCCACATGATGACATGATCGCGCCAGTCGCTGGTCGTGTTGGTCACATCAGATTCCATGCCGTCGCCGCGTTCATAGGTGCTCTTGTATACGGGATAAATCACCGCGCGCCCGCTGCGGAGCACGGCATCCAGGGCCGATGTTGGGTAAATTGCGAATTTCCGCAACAGCAGGGCATTCGATCCGGGGAAGAAGAGGACCGTCTGGAATGGCGGCTTGGCTTTCGTCGGAAGGAACAGGTAGGTGATAGCCCTTTCATTTCCATAGGCGGCCGCGTAGGTGATCTTCTCCATTTTCCAATCGTCGTCACCACTGGCGACCGGCTCGACGGAAGCATTGAGTGGCAACTTGTCATATGAATACAGGCTGCGGTAGGCATGAAAGACCTCGTCGGAGACCGGCTTCTCCCTGGTTAAGTCGCGACGAGGCGAGGGCATGGGATCGGTGGCAACCTTGGCGATCGATTCCGGTTCGATGTACTTGACGCACCGGAACCCGATGTTTGCGGCACGGAGAAAAGGCGACTGCGCGTCCGGATCGATGAACATATAGTTGGGCT
>JBEKOS010000393.1:0-4676 GCA_049521535.1 Terriglobales bacterium
TTCGAGGTTTGCGATCCGGCTACCGGCAACCTGCTGGACGGATTCTTCGTCGTCGGATGGGCTCGCCGCGCCAGCGATGGACTGGTGGGCATCGCGCGTCATGACGGCGAAGTCGGCGCCGCCAAGGTGATCGAGTACCTGAAGACCGCTACGGCCAAGGAAGGGCTGAGTCCCGACCAAGTGCAGCAGCGCCTCGAGGCTAAGGGAATTCGCGTTGTCTCCAAGTCCGACCTGGGGCTTCTCGGAAAGGTTGAGGCGCGCGAAGCACAGGCACGGGGCCTTAACTATTTCAAGCATTCCGACGACGAGTCGATGCTGAAAGCGATCGAAACAGAACGGGCCGATGCTGAGAAAGCATGCAGCGCCTGTGCGGCTGCTCACGACTGAGGTTCGCGACCGAATAGGGTAAGAGCCTAGGAACGACCACGGACAGCCCCGAGTACCCACATGCTGGGCTGAATTCCTTTGGGCCGGGCGGAAGCCAGCCTGCAGAATGGACACAGTACGAACCCGGCGGTTATGCCTGCGCCAATGTTGTAAGCAAAGATCATCAGCGCCACCACGCCGAAGACTGGGAAAGGTTCCGTAGGGTCATCGAATCGGATCCTGGCAGCAGGTGGCAGCATGAACACCACCACTACCAGGAGCGCCGGCACCCTTCAGCTAATTTAGGGTGCTTTCAAAAAAATGCCCACGGTTCTCACAACGATCTGGACAGCTGCAGGATTGCGTTTCCGCGAGGCTGACCATTGCAGTTGCATTCGATCAATGGTGCGCTAGAATAGCGCCATGCGCAGACTGTTCATAATTTGTCTTCTTGCTTTCGGTGCTGTTGGGATTTATGCCCAGAATGCTGCGCCCAAGCCGGCAACGGCACCTAGCGCGCCGGCCACGCCAACAACTGCTGCGGCTACAGTCTCGACCGCGCCGCCTGCGGCAACCAAGGTCAACCCCAAGGATGGACTTACTTACGTCTGGATAGCCCCGGGAAAATTTCAGATGGGCTGTGCCGCCAATGACCAGGACTGCGGTGACGACGAAAAGCCCTTGCATGAGGTCACCATTAGCAAGGGCTTCTATATCGGGCAGACGCTGGTCACGCAGGCTGCGTACCAAAAGGTGATGGGCAGCAATCCCAGCCGCTTTCATGGGGAGAAAATGCCACTACCCGCAGAGAACATGCCTTGGAATGACGCCGTTGCTTACTGCACGGCCGTTGGCATGCGATTGCCAACGGAAGCGGAATGGGAATATGCCGCGCGCGCCGGAGACACCGGGCCGCGCTACGGCAATCTGGATGCGATCGCCTGGTATTCTCAAAACAGCAATGGAACCACCCGGCCCGTGGGTAAGAAACTGCCGAATGCCTGGAAGTTAAGTGACATGCTGGGCAACGTCTGGGAGTGGACCGCGGACCGCTACGACAAGGACTATTACGCGCACAGCGAAAAACAGGATCCCAAGGGCGCTGCGGATGGCGAAGACCGGGCAGTGCGCGGCGGCTGCTGGAACAGCAGTGCGGATATTGTGCGTGCATCCCAACGAGTGAGTACCGAGTCCACCAGCCATGGCGCAAATGTTGGCTTCCGGTGTGCGGGGGATTGAGCAAGAGCCTGTTTGCCGCAGAAGGACACGGATGAACGCCGATTTCAGGAAAACAGCTCTCTTTCGTTAGGCGCTGATTGGGGGCGGCTCCTGCGTCCCGGGTGCAGCAGGTTGCGCCCACACCGCACGAGTACTACCATCTTCCTTCGCACCCATTTTTCCGGAGGCATCATGCCTGTTGAAGTTGCAACGACCGTTGATTCCTATGTTCCCCTGCACGCGGCTCGCGGCCTGGAACTCTCCTGCAAAGGCTGGCAGCAGGAGGCCGCGATGCGCATGCTCATGAACAACCTCGATGAAGAGGTGGGCGAGCGTCCGCGCGACCTCGTGGTTTATGGCGGCACCGGCAAGGCAGCACGCAATTGGGACTGCTACCACGCCATTGTGCGCTCGCTGAAGTCGCTGGAGAACGACGAGACCCTGCTGGTGCAGTCGGGCAAGCCGGTTGGCATTTTTCACACCCACGAATACGCTCCGCGGGTCCTGATCGCCAATTCCAACCTGGTAGGACATTGGAGCAACTGGGACAAGTTCAACGAGCTGGAGCGCGCCGGGCTGATCATGTACGGCCAGATGACGGCGGGTTCCTGGATTTATATCGGTTCGCAGGGAATTATTCAGGGGACCTTTGAGACCTTTGCCGCCGCAGCCGATAAGCACCTGGGAGGCGATCTAGCGGGCAAGCTGATCGTCAGCGGCGGGATGGGCGGAATGAGCGGCGCCCAGCCTCTGGCGGCCACCATGACGGGAGCGACCTACCTGGGAATTGAAGTCGATCCAGAACGCATCAAAAAGCGCCTCAAGACCGGCTATTGCGATTTCATGGTTTACTCGCTCGATGAGGCCCTGCGCATCCTCAAGAATGCCGTGCGCAAGAAGGAGAACATCTCCGTCGGCTTGGTGGGCAACACCGCCGACATCATTCCGGAACTGGCTGAGCGGGGGGTGGTCCCGGATATCCTGACTGACCAGACTTCAGCGCACGATCCGCTCAACGGCTACGTGGCGCGCGGCCTGACCCTGGAAGAGCTCGCAGAGATGCGGCAGCGCGATCCAAAGGGATATACGGAGCGGTCGCTCGATTCCATCGCGCTGCACGTTGAAGGCATGCTGAAGCTGCAAAAAATGGGTGCCGTTACTTTTGACTACGGCAACAACATCCGCACCTTCGCCTTCGAGCGCGGGGTGAAAAACGCGTATGACTTTCCGGGCTTTGTGCCGGAGTATATCCGGCCGCTTTTCTGCGAGGGCCGGGGACCTTACCGCTGGGTGGCGCTCAGTGGCGATCCGCAGGACATTTATGTCACTGACGACCTGGTGCTGGAGATGTTTCCCCACAACCAGATTCTCGAGCGCTGGATCAAGCTAGCGCGGCAGCGGATCAAGTTCCAGGGACTGCCGGCGCGCATCTGCTGGCTCGGGTATGGTGAGCGGGCGCAGTTCGGGTTGGCCATAAATGACCTGGTAAAGCGCGGCAAGATCAAGGCGCCGGTGGTCATGGGTCGCGACCATCTGGACTGCGGCTCAGTGGCATCGCCCTTCCGCGAAACCGAGAGCATGAAGGATGGATCGGATGCCATCGCCGATTGGCCCCTGTTGAATGCCATGCTGAACACCGCCAGCGGCGCTTCCTGGGTCTCGATCCATAATGGTGGGGGCGTTGGGATTGGTTATGCCCAGCATGCCGGACAGGTTACGGTGGCCGACGGGACTGATGCGATGGCCAAGCGGATTGAGCGCGTGCTGACCAACGATCCCGGCACTGGCGTGATACGCCATGTCGATGCTGGATACGAGGCGGCCATTGAATTTGCTGAGCAGAAGGGAATCAAGGTACCAATGAAAGCTGTCAGCCGTTAGCAACCAGCCGTCAGCGGCAAGGATTAAGAGCCAGCACAGAGTCACAGAGGAGGCAAGATTGACGGGGGGACTCGGAGACCAGGCGACTTGGGGACGGCTGGATACAGGATCGTTCGCCGAGTCACTGCGTAGCCTCGTCTCCGAGTCTGGTTCTAATCGGTGCCTCGGTGTATCTGTGGCAGGTTTTTGTAGAGAATGAGTCGCGAAACTAAGCCGAAGCGATTACACCCATTGCTGTTGACGCATATCAAGCAATTGGTGACGCCGCATGGTAAAGCGCCGCTGCGCGGGCCGGCGCTGGGTGATATTGGAATTCTCAACGATGCGGCCGTGCTCTGTGTCGGCGGGAAAATTGTCTCGGTCGGGGCCACCGATGCGGCTGGCCGCGATGTGTGGGTCAAGAAATTCAAGAACAAACTGCGCGAACTGGACTGCAGCGGGAAAGTGGTGACGCCCGGTCTGGTCGATTCGCACACGCATCCCGTCTTTGCCGCACCACGGCTCATCGACTTTGAGAAGCGCATTGCCGGCGCCAGCTATGAAGAAATTGCCGAAGCTGGAGGCGGCATCCGGTCGAGTATTAACGGGGTCAGAGAGTCTTCTTGCAGTGATCTCGCGCACCATGCCTTGGCTGCTTTCCGCCGGATGGCCGCCCACGGCACGACGTCCATCGAAGCCAAATCGGGTTATGGCCTGAGCGTCGAATCCGAATTGAAGTCGCTACAGGCAATTCATGGCGCGGCGGCGCAATTTCCCGGCACCATAGTCCCAACCCTGTTAGGGGCGCACGTGGTGCCTCCGGAGTTTAGGCACAACCGCTGGGAATATGTGCGTCTGGTCTGCGAGGAGATGATTCCGCAGGTATATGAACTGGGGCTGGCCAGGTTCGTGGATGTGTTCTGTGAGCGCGGAGCATTTGACCTGGATGAGACCGAGCTGATTCTGACTGCGGCGTGGCAACGCAACCTAGGGGTGCGACTGCACGTTTGCCAGCTTACGCCAGTTTCACTTCATGGCTTGCTAAAGCTCAATCTGGCTTCACTCGACCACATGGATTGGGTGAGGGACGAAGATATTCCGCTGCTGGCGCAATCCAGTGCGGCGGTGACCCTATTGCCCGCGGCCAATTATTTTCTCGGGCTGGATCGGTATCCGCCAGCTCGGAAACTGATCGAGGGTGGCGTGGCGGTGGCTTTGGCGACTGATTTCAA
>JBEKOS010000394.1:0-4674 GCA_049521535.1 Terriglobales bacterium
CGAAGCCGCCGCTCATGACGATGAGCTCCGACGAATTCCTTAACCGCCACCGCCATCGCTCGCAATCGTGGGAAGCCTGAAGGCCGATTCATCAAGCTGCCAGACGGTGTCAAGCACAGTCCCATCCAACCACTTCACGACGGCAACAGGAGTGTCCAGGAAGCGCGGCGCCTGTGGCTTACCTCCGCAGATCTTCTCTACCTCGTCCTTTATATGTTCGATCGGCCTGATCGGCAAGCCGGAGTTTTTCGTCGCATCCAGCAAATCCTGCCTCCGCGGATTAATGGCGATGCCACGCTCAGTCACGATCACATCGATCAGTTCTCCCGGCCCAACCAGGGTGGTCACATCGTCCATAATCACCGGGATTCGGTCCCTGAAAGAAGGTACGGCGAGGATGGTACAACCCGCAAACAGACAACTTTGCCAGCCCCCGATGCCATGCAACAACCGGCCGTCGGAGTGCGTGACCACGTTGGCATTGAAGCTCACATCAACTTCGGTCGCGCCGAGCACACAAACGTCGACCATTTGATTGAAAAAGCCCTTGCCGTGGAAGTTGTAGGAGGTGAACGGCGAAGTTGCGATGTGTCGGGGATCGCCGGCAATGGAGCGCACCGCATCAAGATCAAACGTTTGCCCGTCGAGGATGTAATCCGTCAACCCTTCTTGTAGAAGCTCGACCAGGTATTTCGTGGAACCTCCGCGTACAAAACGCGAGCGGATTCCGGCATCCCGCATCATGGCCTTCAAGTACTGAACAAAAGCTAGTGCAATGCCGCCGGCCCCGGCTTGGAAAGAAAATCCATCACGCATGATACCGGCAGCCCGGATAAACTTAGCCACCAACTCGGCGATCCGCAACCGGTCAGGCGAACGTGTGATCTGCGTGGTTCCGCTGACGATCTTCGAAGGGTCTCCGATGCAGGGCACCTCGACGACGAAGTCAACACTGTTGCCCTGGATTTGCCACGGCACGCAAGGAAAT
The DNA here is from genome assembly GCA_049521535.1 of Terriglobales bacterium. GTDB lineage: Bacteria > Acidobacteriota > Terriglobia > Terriglobales > Acidobacteriaceae > CAZUCM01. Next base: position 989 of record JBEKOS010000394.1, read on the forward strand.
GGGACCAGGTTATCCGTGACTACAATCACGCGATCGGCATACATCGAGTCCGCCAGGGCAAAACCCAAGGAGCCGCAAGCGGACTTGCCATGGGAGCCGTCTGCGTTGCCAAATGCGTCAGCGGTTGGCGCTGCGATCACCGCGATGTCAATATGGACCTCACCGTCCTGAATTGCCTGCCAGCGTCCGCCGTGCGAACGAAGCACTCCGAGGCCCCGCATCCTTCCCCGGGAACAATAGTCCCCGAGTGGACCATTCATTGATCCTTCGATGTGATGTACAGCACCGGACTCCATCAGCTCGATAACCGCGGCTTGGGAGGGAAAGGATGCGCTTGGAAACCACATCAGATGTTTCACGCCCATGCGCGCCGCGGTCTGAAGTATTTCAACGGCCACGAAATCGCCGTTGCGGAGATGATGGTGCGAGCTGATGACCATGCCATCGCGAAGACCACAACGGCGCAGCGCCGTCTCCAGGTCAGGCAACCGCTTATCGCCGTTCTCCGGATAGTCGAGAGCGGAACAAACCAGCGGCGCAGCTTTGCGCCCCAGGGGAACGTGAAAGTTAAGGCCCTGATAGGGCCCTACTTGCCTGCCGTTGACGCACGTCGGCACCAATCTCCCGGCTACATTGTGCACAAGTTCGGCTTTTTCCAGAGTAGAAGAACTCATATTCGAGACTTGAAGTTCAGATTTAGAATTCAGAATTTGCGAACGCCAATCACAGCAATTGCCGACGTCGCCTGAAGTACCAAATGCTAATTGTCTGTTATCAATTTCATCCGTCGGGCGCGCTCGACAAGTTTCAGAGCCCGCTGAACGACGGGCGGGTCGATCATTTTAGAGCCGACTGAGACTACGCCCAAGCCTCGCGACTGGGCCTCTTCAAAGGCTGAAACCAACCTCCGGGCCTTGTCAATTTCGTCCGCCGTCGGCGCGAACGCCTCATGGATAACCGCAATCTGCAGCGGGTGGACGCAACCCATGCCCTCGAAGCCGAGACCGCGCGAGCGCTTGCCCCATGCCAACAGGCCTTCGGTGTCGCCAATGTCGCCGTAAACAGAATCAATCGCCTGAATTCGGGCGGCGTGGGCGGCGTTTGCCAGGCGCTCGCGGGCGTAGAGCGATTCCGTGCCCTCAGGCGTCTTAATTACGCCGATATCCGCGGTGTAGTCCTCGAGGCCAATCGTGAGGGCGGCAATGTACTCCGACGCCTTGGCAATCGCAAAGGCATTCTCGATGCCCAACGCCGACTCAAGTATTGGCATGAGCCAGATGATGCGTCTGCCATTATCCCGTCTTTGCTGCAAGCGCTCTATCGCCTCTGCGACCTGCTTTACCTGTTCCGGCGTCTCCACTTTCGGAATCAAGACGAGATCCGGATTGGCAGGAATAATTTCTTCGATATCCTCAAGCCCTAGCGGCAACTGGTTAATACGCACCATGCGTTCGCAACCGTTGAAGTTGACAGCATTCAGGGCATTGCGCACCAGGACGCGAGCTGCGTCCTTCTCCGCAGCGGCTACGGAGTCTTCGAGATCAAGGATTATGGCATCCGGGCCGTGCAAACCGGCGTTGACGAAGTACTTTGGCTCATTGCCGGGCAGGTACAGTCGTGACCGACGTAAGCGGTCCTTTGGCGTTCCCGGTTCCCCCTGCTTCGTTTCGCATCCGGCCGAAGGCGAGTGCAGGACACCAATAGTGGCACCACTCTCGGTTCCCCGACGCACTGCCGCTTCGATACGCGCCGCAATAACAAAAGGCAGCGCGCCCATGTCGTTGATGGTAAGTCGCGCGCGCGCTACGCCCAATTCCGCTAGCACCTGTCGCGCTTGCGCGCGAATACTGTCGCCATAGTAGGGCTCTACACGAGAGGTCAGCGCCAACTCGATGTCGCCGGAGTCGCGCGGTTCAAACGTCACGCGACAATCCGATCGCACATCGCCGCCAGCGCGACCAGCCTCAGCATGCCGCAATGTTGCTGTAGTGCTCATAGCCCAACAAATCCAACCATCGACTTACACGGATTCACGCGGATCGGGCACAGATCAAGACAAATCCGTCTCAATTTGCTTTGAGCCTCGGTTATGTTCTATGCCTTTGTCGCCATCGCACTTTCCAACTTGGCAAGAATGGCGTCGGTCAATTGGGTGGTGGTCGCCGCACCTTGCGAAATGGACTTCGCTCCGCCGGAAATGCGTTTCATGTCGTAAGTACGAACTTTTCCGTCGGCAACAACCGCAGCGATGGCCGTCCGGACACGCTGAGCTTTTTCGGTCTCGCCAACATGGTCGAGCATCATCGCCGCCGAGAGGATCATGGCAATGGGATTGACGATCGGCGGATCGAGTTCGGCGTACTTGGGGGCGGAGCCATGCGTAGGTTCAAATACTGCCACGTCCGTACCTATGTTACCGGAGGCGGCAAAACCAAGACCGCCGACCAAGCCGGCAAATGCGTCGGAGATCACGTCGCCAAAGAGATTGCTGGCTACGACCACACCGTAGTCTTCGGGGTTCTTGGTCAGCCACATTGTCTGCGCATCAATATTCGTGGACCATAACGGAATGCCCGGAAAATCTTTCGCCACCTTTTTGGCGGTTTCCTCCATCATGCCGCTCGTCTCGCGCAGCACGTTCGGCTTTTCGCAGATGGTCACATTCTTGTAACCGTGCTTCTTGGCGTATTCAAACGCAGCACGGCAAATTCGTTCGGCGCCTTTGCGGGTAATGATCCGTACGCTAATCGCAAGATCCTCGCCGGGTGTTGAAACAAAGGGCTTGAATCTGGAGTGAGAGCGCAGGCCCTGCATGACAACTTCAGGAGGGTCCGTCCATTCCACGCCCGCATATAAGCCTTCAGTATTCTGGCGAAACACGACAGTGTTGACCTGCGGCTCTTCAAACCCCCCGTCCGGCTTCTTGCGGATAAAGTTCAGCGGGTTGCCGGGAAAACCGATGCAAGGGCGCACGCAGGTGTCTAAACCGAAGCGCTGCCGCATAGTCACAATGGGGCTGTAATAGGTGTACCCTTTACCGCGAAGAGCCGGATCGAGTTCGTCGTCGGCCTCTTTCTTTGGTTTTGAAGTAATGGCGCCGAACAGTCCGAGTTTATGTTTCGCCAGCAATTCGATTGTCCTGTCGGGAAGCGCATTGCCTTCCCTGCACCAGAACTCCCAACCTATGTCGCCATGAACATAATCGGCATCGAAGCCGACGGCCTTAAGGACGCGAATCGACTCCGGCAGTACCTGATTGCCAATACCGTCGCCAGGCATGCTTACTACAGTATGACGAGCCATGAAACCCTCCAAGATTTAGAAAACAATATTTAAGAATGCAAATTGAATACCGCGCGTGCTATCAAACCTGCAATCTTAAATCCGCGACCTTCGATCGAACAAGATTTTCGATGCCGCCGGCAATCACCAATTCTTGAGGCACCTGACCCAATGCTGGAAATGGAAATTGCTGTCCCTGCCATGACACGCTGCTGCCAGCAAAGTCGATTGCAAGTTCGTCATCTGAAATGACGAACTTTCCGCCGCCTTTCAAGGCATTTACGAAGTGCTCGCGCAATCGTCGGACGAGGGCCGGAGCCTCAATGCATAAGAACCCGTTGTTGAACGCGTTGCGAAGGTATGTCTGGGAGAAACTGCCGGCAATTACCAACGGGATTCCTCGA
>JBEKOS010000395.1:0-4671 GCA_049521535.1 Terriglobales bacterium
CTTGCATCGCACAAAACGGAGGACGGTATGAAACGTGAGCGCGCCTTACAGGTAGTGTTGGTGTTGGTGGGCTTGTTTTATTGCTTTTGGGGCTATCTCCTGTTCGACGATCTGTGGCACTCCAGGTGGCTTAGCGGGCATAGTGACGTCATGCCGATGTTCCTGAGCCTTAACACGGCGCTTGGGGTCTGTCTGTTGGTGGCCGTTCATCAGCCGGCCAGGCATCGCTTGATGATCGCCTATGGGGCGTGGTCAAGCCTTGCCCATGGGTTCACCATGACAATCATGTCGGTGCAGGCCGTGGCGCACGGGATGCACAGGAAGGATAGCCCCCAGGACATTGTGATCTTTGCCGTGATTGGAGTAACGCTGCTTGCACTCCTCCCGGCAAAACAATCATCGCCGGCCAGCGCGCCTATCCGTGTGCCGCGCGTTGCCGAGCGCTAGAGGACCTGCTCCACCGCCGCGCGCATACCGGGATGCAGGGACTCCTCTCGGGGGAATGCGGGACGTCCTGGAGCGCAGCGACTCAGTGCGGTCTGGGCTTGTCTTAGACAAGCCCGAACGGTAGGCGTTTTCGCTGCGCTGTCCACTCGAAGCTCTTTCCGTCGCCGGTCGCTCGTCGGCCGAGTTCTGCCTGAACCTCAGTCCGGCTTACTAACAAACCGTAGGCTCGCACAAGCCACGCCGGCGAGTGTGCCGCTGGAAACCGGCTGCACCCATTGCTTCCGGGCGCTTCCGGGCGCTTGGAGCACCGGAGCCGCTTTTGCTTTCCGTGAGAACTCAGGGGGGCGAGAGCCCCGCTCCCGTGCGAGCAGCGCAGCCTGCGCCAGTCCGAAGCACATTCCCGAGGCTGGTTTTCACCGCAGAGGACGCAAAGGACGCAGAGGAAGTCGAGCAAATGAAAACCCTCAATGTTGCGGCGGACTCGGCGACCCGGCGATTTTTCGAACGGACCTTGAGATATGCGATCGCGCGCCATGCCCTCGCCGAGGTCGGCGAAGCGTGATCGTGCATCCAGGAAAATCGATGCAAATACCGGTGCGGCTCCCACGCAGGAATTCCAAAATCACGCGCTCCCGGCACGGCTCCCGTGGTGCTGCCGGCCAGTCTTTTTCTGAAGAGCTTCGTGCAGCAGCAACTTGATATAGGTTTGGTAACCAACGCCGAGGTCTTCCGCAAGCTCCCTGGCGGTCGCAATGTCTTCGCTCGCCAGCCGGATCGTGACCGGCACTAATCCGGTTTTCCGCTTGGCGCGCGCCAGCACGTCCTGCAATGAAATCGTGCGGTTCCCGCGCAGCGCGGTCCGCAGATCCAGTTCGACGGCGCTCCGGTGTGTGTCCCACCAGGCGGCTTCCTCTTTTTCGCTCTTGAACGGCGGAATTAAAAGTTTCTTCCTGGGCATAATTGCTAGGTTCCCTTTATTGAGAAATACTCCTTTCTGGTTCTCATTGTCCCAATCAAAAAGGAGATCTGCAGCTCCATGACCCACCCTGCGATTGTACACGTTTTGTCAATACGGGTCCGATAATCCAACTGCGCCGGTTGTTCGGCCCTCCTCTGCGCCCTCTGTGTCCTCTGCGGTGAAAGTTCCTACCCAATTGCCGTAAACCCATTCGCCGTAATCACCCCTAGCCGATCGCCTCCCGGTTGCGGCGGCAGGCCCAGCCGCGCCCGCGCCTCGTTCGGCGTCAGCACCGCGCTCTTCACCAGCTCGGCGCAGAGGTTGCCCTCCGCCGTCTGGTCTTCCGGTTCCTTATCCTGCCAGGCAAATTCCAGATCGGTAATACCGCAATATTTGCGGATGATGAAATTGAATAGCTCCGCAAAGTACGTCAGCAGCGGCTGCAGGCCTTCCTCGAGCGACGACTCTTTCGCCGTCTGGGCGGTGGCGCGGTTCATCTCCCGCACGAACGGCTGCGGGCTCACCGAGAAGGCGTAACAGATGATGCGCGCCAGCCATTCGTCCAACTCCGTCTTCAACTCCGGCTGCTTCAGGATTTGCAGCTTGCCCTCGGGGCCCACAATGATCTTGTGGCGGTTCTGCACGTTGCCGGAAAGATAGGCGTCGAAGTTGCGCTGCACTTCGTTCATCTGCTCGTTCGACCACGATTCCGGGGCGGCGAAATAGGCGTCGGGCACCTCGCCGTCGGTGAAATAGGCCAGCCGGGCCATGTCGTAGCGCAGCCCGGTATTGATGGTCATCAGCACCTGTTCCACCGGCGAGAACCCATAGGTGGTGAATAGCCGGACATTGCGCGGGCGGTAGATGAGTTCGTCGGCGGTGAAGTCGGCGGCAATCACGCCCTTGATGATCTGCTGGTAGGCGACCCCCGGCGGCTTCGGCGTGTATCCGGTCTCCGGGTCGATCACCGGGAAGATGGTCCTGCCGCTCAGCGGACGCAGTTCCACCAGCCATCCGCCGAGGTTCTTGACCGGCTCGAGGGTAAGGCAGTCGCCCACCAGCAGGTCTTCGGCCAGCGGGCGCAGCCAGTCGCCGAAGGAATGCTCGCCGTCGGGATAGCTGAAGAGCTCGGTCAGCTTTTTCACCGCCGAGGGCGCAGAGGAATCACGGAAGATCCACGAGAATTCCTTTCGGCTCTCTTCGCTTCGCCGGGCCTCCTCTTCCGTGACCAACGCTTTTGGCCTGATCACCCACGGCATGCGGGCGAGCTGGTCCTTGCGCGTCTCGATCACCAGGCGCAGCAGCGGGTAGTTGTCCGCCAATGCCCAGAGCTGCTCGAACCGCGTGTGGTTTCCGCCGCGCGGATAGTAGTTGAGGTTGCGGCCGGAGGGAAAATCCCAGCGGCGGGTGGGCGTGCCCGGGGGCGACGCCTGCGGCAGCGGCGGCAGCGCGGAAAACCAGGAACTGGTAACCGCCTGCCAGGCCTTGGCGAGGCGATCCGCATAGGTGTCGGCGAGCTGCGACATGCCGCGCACGGCGCCGCTCACACGGGCAATCATGCCCTCGGAAATTTCGATGTCAATTGGTTGCATGCTCATAGGAAGTCCTCAGTTGTCAGCCGGAAGAAGCAGTCATCAGTCTCCAGTCGCCGGTCGCCAGCCGTCGACTCCGCTAAGTCTGACGACTGACGACTGAAAACTGGCAATTTCCTCAATGACTGCCAACTGCCTCAATAAAATCGTTCTCCATCCCACCACGGGGTGGGCTGTACCTTCTTCTTTGCCCCCGGGCCGTTTTCGCGCCAGTACTTCAGCCAGTTTTCCGGCCCGGTCTTTGCCTTGCCGAGCCAGATCGCCGCCTGGCTCAGCATGTCGCACATGTCGTCGTGCCTTGCCGACGGAAAGGTCACGAGTTGCTCGATGAGCGCGGGCGTCCACGCGGCATTGCGGGCCACGTACCAGTCGCCGGCCTCCCACTCGGGCTGCATCGCCATAAAGCGCGCCAGCTTGCCGCCCTCCGGATTTACCGGAATCACCCCGTTGACGTTGGCCTTCAGGCGCTCGATGACCGCCGTGCCGTTGGCCTTGTCTTCGATCAGCACGGCCGCCACGCGGCGGCCCGATAATTCGCGGCGGATGGCCTCTTCGGTTCCTCCCATCCCCAGGTGCGCGTTTACCACATTCAGCACGTAGCGCTTGCGGCCCTTTACGCCGATGCGTCCCAGGGCGACGAAGTCGGAGTCGGCGTGGTCTTTGAAGGCGCAGTCCACGGAGATGATTTCGCGGTCGAACCTTTCCGGCAGCGCCTCATCGGGCGCACCGGTAGCAGGATCGACACCGCCGTAGTAGCGGACCTGGCTGCGTTTGATCAGGTTGCCCTCCATGGGAGCGGGCAGTTGTTGGTATTGGCCGGCGAAGACCAGGCCGCGGGCTTTTAGTCTTTCGACCACCTCGGGCGTGAACCGCTCCGGCTGAAGGATGTCGCCGGTCTCGCGGAAATAGTCAACCTCAGAGACCGGGAATGGATAATAGCGACCCTTTCTGTCGTCCCTACGGGACTCTGTGCCCGGGGGCGAGCCAACCCCGGACTCTTGCCGCAAAGGGCGCGGCATCCGTCCGGGGCTGACGTCTTCCGCCCCTCCGGGGCTTTTTGTACGGACAGCGAGTGACTCGCAACTGGCGACATCATCCGAGGATGTTGAGGAAGGACAGGAGGACTGCATGGATTCTTCGCCCGCCAAGGGCGCGAGCAAGGAATGACAATTGCTTTGGATTTCCTCTGTGTCTTTTGCGTCCTCTGTGGTGAAGAGGTCTTCGACCAGCGGAATGCGGAGATGCGTCCACACGCCGGGTTCGGTCTCCAGCAGAAAGCCGGTCAGGTCCTGTTCGTGCAGGCGCTGCATGATCACCACGATGGCCCCCGTTGCCGGGTCGTTCAATCGCGAGCGCAGCGTGTTGTCGAACCAGTGATTGGCGTTGGCGCGCATCGCGTCGGAGAGCGCCTCGTCCGCCGAGGTGGGATCGTCCACGATCAGCGTGTCGCCTCCCTTGCCGGTCACCGTGGCCCCCACCGAGGTGGCGATCATCTGCCCGCCGCGGCTGTTGTCGAATTGCGACTTCATGTCCTGGCCGGCGCCGATGGTGAAGTCGCCGCCCCAGCGCTGCTGGAACCATTCGCTTTCGAGCAATTGCCGCCGCATCACACTGTGGTCGTCGCTCAGGCTGCGGGAATAGCTGGCGCACAGAAAGTTGTGCGAGGGCTCGGTC
>JBEKOS010000396.1:0-4666 GCA_049521535.1 Terriglobales bacterium
GGGCGAATACGAAATCCAAATATGCGCGCCGAGGTTGGTCATGGGCCGATGAATGAGCGCCCAATACCCTCCAATTTTGTGGGGCAAAAGGGCCGCATCTTTGTCATCGGGTGACATGATCACACCGTATCTCTCGAAAGTATGGAAATCCTTGGTAACGGCCAGAGAAACGCCTGGACCGCCCCTGGAATACGAGGTGTACACCACCGCATACTGCTTCAGTTCGGGCACGAATGTTATGCGAGGGTCCTCAATGCCCCAGATTTCCTCCGGATGCTCCTTGGGGCTGGGCATCAACGTTGGCTTGGCGTCAATCTTCCAGCCGTCGACGCCGTTTTGGGAGCGCGCCGCGCAAAGGTGGGAGAGACCGCGTCGGTCTTCCACCCGGCAAAGCAGCAGGGTGGTTCCATCCGCCAGCCGCGTTGCGCCTGCGTTGAAAACGCTATTCATGGAATATGGCCAATCTTTTCCCGACAGGATCGGGTTAGAAGGATGGCGGTGCAGCAATGGCTCGTCGTGGTTCTTGCCTGGCGTCATTGAATCTCCAAGGGACTGCGGAGTAAAACCAGGCTGTCTGCGACGCTCGGGACTTCACGCTTGGTAATTGGTATTTCCTGGTCTTCCAGAAGCCGCATCTCTAGTAGCGCCATCAGAAAGGAAAGCGTGGACTCGGCGCCCTGATTCTCGTTGGCCCGGTCGGGGTGCAAGCCGTCCCGGCATCCGCCAGTGCTGGAATCGTAAAGGGCAATCTGCAGGTCGTTGTCGCCCAGGAACCAGTTGAACGCGGACCACGCTTCTTTCATCCAGCGTTTGTCTCCAGTGGCGCGAAAGGCTTGCAGGCATGCGGATACAGTGGCGCCGGCTTCTATGGGTTGCTGGTCGAAGCGGGCCTTCGCACCGCTCTTGCGATAAAAGCCCTGTGATCCGATGGGCACAAAGTGTCCTTTTATTTCGCAGCGCTGCATGGTGACGAACCAATCCAGGGATTCAAGGCCAGCCTTCAGCATCGCCTGGTCCGAGGTAAGCGAGGCGCAAGATATAAGAGCCTGTGGCAAACGGGCATTCGAGTAAGCCAGGACATCCTCAAACCAGTCCCACCCCGGCGAGCGGCTGGAGGAATACATGGCAAACAGCCGGTGCGCCAGTTCGTCGCGTGTTTGCAGCGCTGCACGGTCCCCCGGAAAACAGCCCAGATACTCCTGCAACCCCAGGGCGGCAAAGGCCCAAGCGCGTGGACTGCTAAAGGTGGTGACTGCAGGCAAGGCAGCTTCAAAAAGCCGCGCCGCAGTTCCCCGTAGTCCAGGCGACTTGGAGCGTCCCAGGACCATGCCCAATCCCCATAGCGCACGCCCATGGCTGTCTTCCGACCCTACATCCTCCTGCCACTTTCGTTCGTAGCTCAGGAAATTTCTGAAACGGGCGGTCGCCGGATTGAACGCATGCCATAGGAAGGCCATATAGCACGACGCCAGTTTTGCCGACTCAGACACCGCAGCCACTCCCAACTGCTCGACCAGGACCGCCACGATCAACGCGCGTGCATTGTCATCGGTGGCATAGCCTTCGCCATAGTTAGGGACCGAGAAGACGGCGTGCTGCAAAAGGCCGGTGTGGTCGGTCATGCGGTTAAGGTGATCGAGCTTCAGCGCCGGCAGCCGGTCGAGCGTTCTTTCGGTAGTCAAATCGGAAAAGGCAATGCGCGGAGATCGCATGCGATCCGAACGGGCACGTACGAATGTGCTCATATAAGAATGGGCGGCTTTGCTCCAGACCGTGTTGCGCCCATACAGGTACGCGCGCTTGCGCATGGCATGGCGGGCGGCTTCATTGTGCAAGAGCTCAATCGCCGCATCGGCAATCGCATCTGGATCTTCGAACGGGACCAGCATCCCGCGGCCATCATCCAGGAGTTCCGCGGCGTGCCAGTAGGGCGTCGAAATGATTGCCTTGCCCGCGCCCAGCGCATAGGCCAGCGTGCCGGATACAGCTTGCGCCTCGTGGCGATATGGGGTGATATAAATGTCGGCCGACCCGACGAATTGAGCCATCTCCTCCGGACTGACGAACCGGTTGTGGAAGATCACATTGCGTTCAACTCCAAGCTTTCTCGCCAGGGCCTGCAATTGCAGCCGGTACTGGTCCCCTTCGCGGCGCCGGATATGCGGATGAGTGGCCCCCACGATGACGTAAACGACCTCCGGATGCTGGGCAACGATTCGCGGCATGGCCTCAATTACGGTTTCGATTCCCTTGTTCGGCGTAAGCAGCCCGAACGTAAGCAACACCGCCTTGCCCTCCGTTCCGGAGGAGTCTTTGTAATAGTTGGGATCTCCAAACGGCAGGTCGGGTACGCCATGAGGAATTATGTCTATCTTTTCGGACGGAACCCGGAACACCGCCTGCAGGAGCTGCGAGGAGTGCCCGGTCATGACTATGAGACGGTCGGAGAGCGCAGCGATTTCCTCCATGACAATGCGCTGGTTGGCGTCAGGCTCGCGGAGAACGGTGTGCAGAGTGGTCACCACCGGCATCTTCAGGCGCTGCAACAACCGCAGGATGTGGCTGCCGGCGGGACCTCCGAAAATACCATACTCATGCTGGAGTGAGACCAGGTCGGCATTGCTGAAATTGAGAAAATCGGCAGCCTCTTCATAAGAGGAAGGATCGCTCTCCGTGACTTCGAAGCGGACTCGTTCGGGATAGCTGTACTGCGATCCAGGATCGTTTATCGGCAGGGCCATCAGTTGGGCTGTCCCGTACTCTGCGCCGATGGCGTTGCACAAGTCGGTCGTGAAGGTCGCGATTCCACACTGCCGGGGAAGATAATTTCCGATCACTGCTATCCGGCTGGGAAGCGATGCGCTGGATCGCAACCACATCGACGCCGGAAGTTTTTCTTTGAGCACCTTCGTGCTCGCATTAACCCGTGCCAAGGGGCCGCGCAACGATGTAATTTCCTGGGTTGACATTGCTTTCTCCTTGGTTGAGTCCTGGCTGCTTTCCTACGGTTCGGTTTGTCATCCTGAAGCCGCGTGATCGGGGTCCCGCCATGAGCACGAACAGCGCGCGGCGGGGCCTCCGGTCGTTCAGGATGACAAGCGCCCTGCTTCGAACGCAGTGCGCTATACGAGACACCACTCCCGCCGCGGTTGAGAATTCGGTTGATGCTTTACGCTGCGCTACGGCGTCCGCTCAGCAGGTTGAAGATCAGCAGCACCAGCGCCACTACCAACAGCAGATGGATCATGCCACCGGCAATGTGCAGGCTGAAACCCAGGAGCCACAGAATCATAACGACTACAAGAATTGTCCAAAGCATATACACCTCACTCCGCTCGGTGCGTACCCGGGACTTCGCATGCTTCCCGGGTACACCCGTGCATTCGAAAATTGATTACTCGTCCGAAGCCTTTGCAATGGCCTGTGCCTTTGCACCTTTGACTACGTTCAGGAACCCGTCAGCAGCGGCCGGTGACGTTTTTTCGCCTAAAAGGACGGACCGGTTGGTGACATCGTGCCCATAGACGGCGTCCATGGCTTTGTCATCCCGGCGAACTGAAGCGCCGGTCAACGCCATCCCGGCGAAGATGCCTTTGGCGCGAGAGTAGGTCAGGACCTCGGTGTCGAGCTTCCAATCGGTGTCGGCTGTGGCGTGACGCCCTACCGGTCCCGCGGCCACCGAAGCACCCGCCCCAAGCTCGAAGTGGCTCGAAAGCAGCCTCTGCATGCCCTTGTCATTCTGGATGATCATGACCAGGTCCACGCCCTCGATTCCGAATTGCAAACCCCAGCTACCGCCGGTGATGGCAAAGAAAGCGGGTGCGCTCCAACCGTCGGCGGTGCGGCAGGTGGCCACACCCCGGCCATTCTCCGCGCCAAACACGAAGCCGCCATTAATCATGTGCGGCACCACGGCGATGCATTTTGCATGCTCCAGCACCTCTTCCGGGATGCCCTTATCCGGCGCGGCCATGATCTCGCGCAACGCCTTGGCTGAGTTGTCCAGCCGATCGTTCGATGATTCAAGGCTCGATTCTCCCCAGCACAGGCTAGCCAGGCTGAGTAACGCAACGAACAAAATAAGTTTTCTCAAAATTCCCACCTTTTTTGACCCCGGCGCCGTATCAATGCTTCCATCGAATTGCCAGTGCTTGAGGTACTTCTTACGTTAGCGGGGTGGGACGCGTGCCGTCTGAGCAAGATTGCTCACAGCCGCACGCGCATTCATGAGGCCTGGTCAGTCGGGAAGGAAAAGCTGGAGAAGAACTGGCTACGGATTGACCTGAATTTACAGGGAAATTGGCAACCGCCAAAACCAAAGGCCAGCTATGCCCGGGGCGTTTGGCTGCCGTGCTTCCGTGTCTTGCATTGATCTGCGTCGATCTGCGTTCATCAGCGGCGAACTTCTTAATCAAAATCAGCGAACCGCCTGAAACACCACTACAGAAAGATCGCTGGTGTTGAACAGGCCCCGGCCCGGGACCAGCTTCAGGCTCCAGCGATCCTGCCCCATGACCACCGAATAAATCATGGCGTCCGGGTCGAAGACCTTCCAGGTTCCGCTGTGGCCGTCCGTGGTTTGTACGGTTCCGTTGGCCGCAAAGCGGATCGCGAGACTGCTCTGGCAGTCAAAATCGGGGGCGCAGACCATCACGGCGTAAGAGCC
>JBEKOS010000397.1:0-6490 GCA_049521535.1 Terriglobales bacterium
GCCGTCTCCAGCACGCTAACCGGAAATGAGACAGTGATAATGGCTCCGCCACCAGATCGGTCCAGCAGTTTCACCGTACCGCCGTGGGCTTTGACGACCGCGTTCACAAAAGGAAGGCCAAGGCCGTGGCCCGGAGAGTTCTTCCCCTTCGCAAATCGCTCGAACGCCCGCGCACGCAGGGCGGGTGGGAAGCCGGGTCCGTCATCCAGGATCACCAGAATGGCCGAACCGTCGTGGGACCTCAAGTGCACACCAATATGGCAGCCGTCGGGCAAGTGCCGCAGTTCATTTTGCAGCAGATTATTGATGGCGCGATGGAGAAGCGATACGTCTGCGTCGATGAAAACATAGGGCTCGAGATCTACGGTCAGGCTATGCAGGCGTTCTGCCATCGCCGGTTCGTACAGGCTCGCCAATTGCGCCACTGCGGCCGAGAGATCAAGCGGGGAACGATCCAGGCGAAGCGCGCCAGCTTCCGCTTCGGCCAGGTCCAGAGTGGTGTCCAGCATTTGCAGCAGAATATCGAGATCCTCCACTGACTGTCCGACCGAATCCCGCCATTCCTCATCGCCTTCGCGGCATAATGCCGATTCCAGGGTGCCGCGAATCAGAGTGATCGGGCTTCTCAAATCGTGTGCAATCGAGTCGGTGACCCCGCGTAGCTGGTTGACCGAGGACTGGATCCGGTCCAGCATGTGATTGAAGGTATGCGCCAGCCGGGAGATTTCATCGGAATTGACCGGCTCAGGCAGCCTCTCTTCCAATTCACCGGTGCCGAAACGCGCCACGGTTTCCGCAATCTGCTCGACGCGAAGCAGGGTGCGACGGGCGCTCCAGTATGAAACCAGGAAGCCAAGTACGACCGTGCCGGCCCAGATAATCAGAAAGCTTCTCGTTAACCCTTCCAGTAGCCGCCCCGAAGCCCGCTCAGACACCCCCAAATAGATTTTTCCTCCATCACTTTTCACGCGAACTGCGACGCGAAATTCCGGACTGACGCCTGTGATTTTCAACGACTGGGGCGCACCGGGGTACAACCCCGCTTCCTCGATCGCCTTGGCAAAGGCGTCAGGCGAACCGGTACCGATCCAAAGGCGGTTCTGGGGATCGTTCGGATCCAGTTCCAGAAAAAAGACCGAATCAAGTTTTTGCCCTTTGAAGGAACGCTGTTCGGGAGCTTCCTGGGTGGCCAGTTCGGCTACCTCTCCCATAATCCGCTTGTAGAGACGATCCTTCGGCGTGCTCGACGCAACCTGGGCCAGAGTATCTGCCTCTCCGCCAAGCCAATTGTCGGTTCGTTCGCGAATGCTGTGCGCGACGAGAAAATACACGATCAGAAAGGCAAGTGCTGTGCCAACGGCAAAGGTCAAGGTAGGCCAAATCGACATGCGCCAGGCGGCGCTGATGCGCAAATGCTTAAGCATGTTTAAGAACGTAACCGACGCCGCGGATTGTGTGGATCAACGGCTTGTGCGGCTCATGGTCAACTTTGCTGCGCAAACGATAGATATGAACATCCACCACGTTGGTAGATGTGTCGATCCGCATGCGCCAGACGTGATCCAGAATCATCGTCCGGGTAACCACGCGCCCGGCGTTCCGGCAAAGGTACTCCAGCACGGAAAACTCCTGGGGAGTCAGTTGCAATAACTCCTCGCCTCGCCTCGCTTCCCGACGCACGAGGTCCAGCACCAGGTCGCCGGCCTGCAGGCGCACCACCTCGGTGGTGGTCGGCGGCGGACGTCGCAAGAGGTTTCGCAGGCGCGCCAGCAATTCGGCCAGCGCGAACGGCTTGGTCAGGTAGTCATCGCCGCCGTGTTCCAACCCGCGAACGCGCTCGTCTACCGAACGCCGCGCAGACAGGATCAGGACGGGAACGGAACTGCCCTGAGCCCGGCAGCGAGCGATCAAATCAAGGCCGTCGCCGTCCGGTAAGCCCAGGTCGATAATGAATGCATCGTGAATGCCTTCTAATGCCTTGGCCTCCCCGGTCTTGGCGTCCTTGGCCGTATCGACCTGGTAGCCCGCCTCGACCAACGCGCGTTGCAGGAATTGCCGGATAGCCAGGTCATCTTCCACCAGGAGCAGTCGCATAGATCAGGTGCTTCCCTCAGACCCAGAGTATACCCGCAAGGAATAGCTCCGCATCACTAAAAATCAATCTTTGGTGCTTATTTCGGCTGACTACGCAATCCCGTAGCCGACCAGCGCATGCTCGACGCATCTTCCTTGCTTACAGAGATCGTTTGGACGAGCGGCACTACCGTATTAAGGATTCAGCGCGGGGCATAATCTGAGTCGTGCCGTGGATGCGGCGAAATGGGGAGTGCGTGCGCAGAAACCCGAAAAACGGGAAAGCGACGTATCGCGCGCATACCGGCACGACTGAGATTATGCCCCGGCTTGAGTGGATGGGCGAATTAACGTTGGTGAATGTGGTATTCATCAAACTATGAGATTAAGATACGTGACGAAGATTACGGCGTCTTTTCCGGAAGATGACATTTTGTTCATCTATTAGAGCTCAACGCGTGGCTATCAAGTATCTATCGCCGAACCGGTTTGACTAAAGCATCGGGGCCCCTAAGACCTGCGCCGCGATGATAACGTAGTAACGTTTACGTTAGATTCTTGCGCAAGGGCGCGGTTTTGCGAACGTCCCTTGCCATTCAAGAAGGAGGGCGCATGCATCCGTCGCCGACCAGCGTTTTAAATCGGCTGAGTTTATTCCGACCAGCGGCCATCGCGGCCGTTGTGATCTGCATCATTGGAGCGCCTGCCGCATTGGGGCAGATTGTGAATCCAGGCTTTGAAGCCGGCAACACGGGCTTCACTTCGGGCTACGCCTTCGGCAACGTCTCAGAACCAGGCACCTACACGGTCGGCACAAGCTCGGCCGCTGTGGCGGGTTCCTTTGGCGATTGGCAGGCCTTCGGAGACCACACCACCGGCACCGGCATGATGATGATTGTCAACGGCGGCACCGACAGCGGCGCCCTGGTCTGGAGCGAGACGGTTCCAGTCAGCCCCAAGACGAACTACCGTTTCTCATTCTGGGGGGCAACGCTCAACGCCGACAGCGGATCTCCGGCGAGCATTCAGGTCAAGATCAACGGGGCCAGCGTGGGGAAGGGCAACGTCTTTCCCGGTGCGAGCCCGCCTGCTGGAGGGGCATGGACCCGGTTCACGGTAACCTGGAATTCGGGTCCCGCGACTACCGCAACGATTTCTCTTTTCGACCTCAATACCTCCACCGGGTGGAACGATTTTGCTCTGGACGATATTAGCCTGACGGGCGAGCCGGTCAAAGCGGAGAAAAAGTAGTCCACTTGCGATCGCTGTTTCCACCACCTTTGTAGCGGCGATGAGCCGACGACACGCACGCCGATCCAGGGCGCGAAGTAGCCGGAAATATCAAGGATCAGTTCCGCGGTGCCGCTGGCATACGTATCCGTTTCTCCGTCCATGTTTGGCACAATTGTCTGGGTGGACGTTATCGCTCAGTCCTCGGCATTCAGAGTTGAAGCCACGGGCGGCGTTTCACCTTCCAGGGAGACACGCCGCCAGTCCCAAGGGACTGGCATGGAATTGAGACTTTCCCGGAGTCGGAGCCAAGTTCGCGACGTCAGCCTACTGGAGGCTCACCGGAATCACGTTCGACGCAGCAGGCGACCCCGAAATTCGCACCTGCATTGTTCCTGGACCGCTTGGCTTCGGTACGGGCGGAGCCGGTACAACCGTGATCTCTGCGACAGATGTTGGCGCGTGCGGTGCAGCCGATGCCCATCGCGCACGATCCGCCTTGGAAATCGGAGTCGCCGTATATTGGGGCAACGGTATCGGCTTGGAATCGCTCATGTGGTGCAGTCTGATTCTCACTTCTTCCAAATTGGCGCCGATCATCCCCCGGGAATTCCACGCAATCGCGAGGCAGAAGATTAGCGCGAACGCGAAAACGACAATCGCCGCCACCATTGCGGAAGCGCGGAGGTTAGCAGAGATAGACGGTTCCGAAACCTTCTCGGCCGGTGCGGTGTTGGCTGCAAATGATGGCACGCCGAAGGATGGCGCATCAAACTCTGGCTCTTGCGGAATTACTCCGGACGCCTCCGGCGCAGCCACGTAGAACTGCTCATAGGGATCATAAGGTTTTTGAACAGCCATCAGTTTGGGCGACGGCGTAGCGACGCGCAAAGCCGCCTTCTCATCCCCCTGCGGTCTGGGCATGCCGCAGGTCAGGCACATCTGGCTGGCCGCGCTCATCGAACTGGCGCAATAAGCACAGGCCCAGCCCTCCACGGTGAAGGCCGGTCGACGATCCTCATTCATTTCAAAGTCTGGCTGTAGAATTGCAGACACATTCCCCTCCCCTGTGTGCAACATATTACTACACAATTCACCTTAATTTTGTGAAAATCACCCGAAATGCTATCGCGATGCCCGCAACCCAACGCTTAATTGCACAAAGTGGAGGTGGAGGTTGAACACAGCCATTTTCCCCTTCAGGTGGACCTGCCGACAACGCACCTTACAGGTCTACGGCGCGAAGTAGGCGGAAATATCCAATATCAACTGCGTGGTGCCGCTAGCATAGGCATCCGTCTTGCCGTCCATGTTCGGCACAATCGCCATGTTCGACGTGATCGCTCCGTCCAGCGTTCAGCGTCGATACTACCGGCTGCGTTTCCCCATCCGGCCACAAGGTCAGGTATCCCAGGTCGCCCGTCGGTACCACCGTCGCATTGAACACATAACCCTGCGCGGTGCTGGGCGGGGCACAGGCACTGCCGACGACATTGACGACCAGCGTGGTGTTGCTGAACGCGCCAGTCGTCTTGCGCGTGTCCAACACCCGGCAGGGCGTCAACGTGTAGAGTTGCAACCCGCCCGTCCCCGGCGCCGCAAAGTAGCCGTTTACGTCAATCGCCAGATTGGTGGCATCGCTGGGATAGACAGCCACTCCGCCGCTGGTGCCCGCCGGCACAATTGCCGCATTGGCCACGACTGTCCCTGTCGGATCGTTCAGCGTGGAGACCAGGGGCTTGGTCTCGCCTTGCGGCCACACCGTCAAGTATGCCAGCGTCCCGCCCGTCGGTGGTATCGCTGTAAAGTTCAGCGAGTACGCCTTGGCGGTGTCAGGAATGCTGCACGTGCTCGACAGGATCGGGAAGTCGCGTTCTGTGGCCGCCACCAGCTCAGGCCCGCCCAGCGGCCCGGTGGCCTTGCGCGTGTCCGCCACCCGGCATGGCGTCAGCGGATAGAACTGCAGGGTGGAGGTGTTGCTGGGCTCGAAATAGCCGTTGATGTCCAGAACTACGTTGGTCGTGTTGTTAACATACACGCTCACCGCCCCGGACGTTCCCGCCGGCACAATCGCCGCGTTCGCCTTGGTGCGGCCGTCCAGTGAGTTCAAGGTCGAGACCGTGGGCTGCCCTTCTCCCGTAGGCCAGATGGTCAGATACCCCAGCGGACCCGGCGGCACCACCGTCACGTTCAGCGAATAGGCGATGGCCGTAGAGGGAATCACACAGGCGCCGGCGGGTATGGCAAAGGTGCGAAACGTCCCGCCAGCAATCTCCGGGCCCCCGAAGGGACCATCGGCGTTGCGGGTGTCCACCACCCGGCATGGAATGACCGGTATGAATTGCACTGCCGTAGCTGTCGGATTCACCAGTTGCGCGAAGGTCCCGAAGCTGCCTCCGTAGGTGGAATTGCCCGAGTAGGTCGCCACAATCGTGTCCGTTCCCACCGCCAGCGCAATCGTGGTGCAGGTGGCCGTTCCCGACGAGGAAAGAGTCACTGCAGCGCAGCCGGCAATGGCGGTTCCATTCGAGGTGAAGCCCACTGTCCCGGTCGGAGTTGGCGGACCGGCGGGCAGGACGGTCGCGGTAAACGTCACCGACTGCCCCGCGGTGGAGGGATTCTGGCTGGAAGTCACGGTCGTGGTAGTCGCCGTCGAGGTGCTGCTGTTCACAATCTGAGTCAGGGAGCCGCTGCTGCCAGCGTTATTGCTGTCGCCCGAGTAAGTCGCCACGATCACGTCGCTTCCCACCGGCAACGTGGACTTGGTGCATAGTGCCTGGTTCGAAGAAGAGGACAAGGCAATCGCACTGCAGCCGCTGATGCTGGTTCCGTTCGCAGTAAAACTGACGGTTCCGGTTGGGGAAAGGCCCCCGTTCACGGTCGCGGTGAAGGTCACCGCCTGGCCGGTGTTCGAAGGATTCAGGCTGGAGCTCAAAGCTGTGGCGGTGACAGCCTTATTCACGACTTGCGAGACCGTATTCGAGGTGCTGCCGAGGTAGTTGCTGTCGCCCGAGTAGGTCGCGACGATGGCATCGGTTCCCACCGCCAACGCTGCTGTTGAGCAGGTGGCGATCTGTGCAGACGAAAGACTGACGGCGGTGCAGCCACTAATGGCGGCACCATTCGAGGTAAACACCACCGTCCCCGTCGGCGTCGGAGGTCCGGCCGGCGAAACCGTCGCGGTAAA
>JBEKOS010000398.1:0-4635 GCA_049521535.1 Terriglobales bacterium
CCGCCACCTGCGCCGCGGTGTTGGCCTTGCCAAAGATGCTCGGTCGAAAATCGCTGTAGCTCAGGACCATGTACAGCAGCGCCGAGGTGACTACCAGGAAAATATCGCGGCTGAACACCATCACCGTATAGCGCCAGGGAATACGATGCACCAGCGACAGCACCAGGAACAAACCGCTTAGCAGCAGCTTGTCGGCAATCGGATCCAGATATTGGCCGAGCACGGATGATTGGCCGAGACGCCGTGCCAAAAGGCCGTCGAGTCCATCGCTAATGCCGGCGAGCACGAATAATACCAGCGCCGCTTTCCAGTGCCCTTCCAGCACGCTCATAAGAATGAACGGCACAAAAACCAGGCGCATCAGCGTAAGTTGATTGGGGGCAAGCAGCAGGTCACGGATCATCGGGGTTTCCCCTGGCGCGCTTGTCGTGAATCTTTTCTTGAGCGGCCTGCGAGGGGCGACTTCACCGGCATTGCCCGGTTCACACTCGTGCCGCGTTCCAGGTCGTGGTCAGTCTGCAGCAGCCGGGCAAGCGTGGAAGCAGCATGTGATCCGGAAAACGAGAAACGCGAAACGACAAACAGCTCTTCTGCGGTCTTACCAGTGCTCTTCAAAAAGCGCTCGGCTAGCGAAGGGATTTCTCCGTTTCGTTGGTCGGCTTCGATGCGCTCGATGCGGTGCATGGGGAAGAAGACCTCGCTTGCGGCTACGGCGGTGCCGCTGCGCACAAGCGATGCGAAGTCGTCGAAGGACAGAAGGTCGATGCCGCGCACCGCAAGTCCAGCAGTCGAGAGTCCCAGCACGGCTCCCCAAAACTTTTCGCGCGGATTCGTCAGCGACACAATCGCCAGCCTGCCGGGCAAAAACGCGCCGGATGCACTCGCGTCCGCCTCCTCATGGGTCTTTTGCGCCATAGACGAGATTGTCGCCGCCACTGCTGAAGATTGCAAACGTCAAGCCACACACTTTTTGCGCTTAGTGGTACTCGAGCGCGCCAGGGTTGCGCATCGAAATTAGCTATCGTGCTCTCCGCCGCGCACCGCTCTTGCTCTTGCCGGGCTCTCGCCGGCTACCTTGCACCTTCTTCCTGGTACCGGCAATGGCCGTCGAATGATTCGGTTGGTAAAGCCCGATCTCGCTGCCGCTGGGCAGGAAAATTGTTGTCTTGAGTCCCCACCGCGCTTCTTCAATTTCAGTGCACTTCACATTTCTGGCGAGCAATGACTTGATAAGCGCGTGCAGATCGTTGCACATCAGGTAGAGATCGACTTTCGCCATCCCGCTACCAGCCGGAGTCTTTCGCCTCCTGGCGCCGACTTCGGCCGGGTGAACGCCGACCTCCGCCGGGGGAAGAGCAAAGATCAGCCAGCCCCCGCCGGCATCCACCGAACGAAATCTCAACACGTCATGAAAGAATGCCCGATCGGCCTCTGGCCAAGTGCTGAACATCACAAAATGTGCACCCGTAATCATCAATCGTCCTCCTCTGCTGCTGTGCCTGAAATCGTATCAGTTCAAGCACTATGGGGGAACTTGAGAAGCTTCCCGATCGAACCGCACTTACCAGCGCAAGGCCACGACGAATCCTGGTGATGCTGGCGTAACCGGTGTGCGTTGTGCTTAAATCCGTGAGTTATCCATAATCTGCAACTTGGAACGAGGTATTCATGCACAGGAGACTGTTTTTATTCGTGCTTTGCTTTGTTCTGCCGGCCATTCCCAGCTTTGCCGGCAAACGAGCTTTCACTATCGAGGACCTTTACCGCGTGCGCGGAATCGACAGCTTGCACATATCCCCGGACGGCAAGACGGTCCTGTTCACCCTCCGCACGGATGACTTGCCGAAGGCCAAACGAATCTCTCATATCTGGCTGATGGACGCAGACGGAACGCACATGCGCCAGTTCACGTTTGGCGAGAAGAGCGAATCGTCGCCGAACTTCTCTCCCGACGGCAAGCAGATTGCATTCATCAGTGCGCGCGATGGCGACGACAACCTTTATGTGATCTCCACGGGCGGTGGCGAAGCCCGGCAGCTCACCAGCATTTCCACGGGTGTTTCCGACCCACTCTGGTCTCCGGACGGCAAATGGATCGCATTTTCGAGTGACGTCTATCCGGAATGCGGCGCCGACGACGCCTGCAATAAGAAGATCGAGCAGCGCTGGAGCAAAGGCCCGCTTCACGCTCACATGGCCGACGCTTTGCTTTACCGCCATTGGACGCAATGGAAAAACGGTACCCGCACGCACATCCTGCTGGCCGACGTCTCGAATGGCGCAGTGCGTGACCTTACGCCGGGCGACTTCGATTCGCCTCCATTCCAGCTCGGCGGCGCCTTGCGCTACGATTTTTCTCCGGACAGCACAGAGCTGGCCTTCGACTCCAATCATGACCGCGAGCAGGCTTCGTCCACCAACAGCGACGTGTGGATCGTGCCGCTATCGGGCAGCCAGCCACCGCGCAACCTCACCGCTTCGAACCCTGCCTTTGACGGCCATCCGAAGTACTCGCCGGACGGAAAGTACATCGCCTATCAAATGCAAAAGCAACCCGGCTATGAATCCGATCTCTTTCGTCTGGCTATTTACGATCGGGCAACCGGCACATCGCGCGTGCTCACCGAATCGTTCCGTAACTGGGTCGACGCTTTCCAGTGGGCCTCAGACTCGAAGTCTCTCTACTTCAGCGCTCCGGTCGAAGGCGATAATCCGATCTTTCAGGTGACCGCCGACGCCGGTTCCATTCACGAGGTCCTGCTCGACCGAGCCATCGACGACTTTGAACTACTGCCGGGCGACGGTCACATCATCTACACCCGGCGCTCAGTCGCGGATCCGGTTGAAATATTTGCCGCGGACGTGGCTGACGGCAAGGCTTCGACGCCGAAACGCCTTTCTCACTTTAACGACGGATTGGTGGACGAGGTAGACCTGCGTCCGGCCGAGCGCATGTGGGTGAAGGGAACCGATGGAGTGAAAATAGAGGTCTTCATCGTCAAGCCCCACGACTTCGATCCGAATAAGAAATATCCGCTCATCCTCAACGTGCATGGCGGACCGCAGTTCCAGTGGCAGGATTCATTCCGCGGCGACTGGCAGGTATATCCCGGCGCCGGCTACATCGTCGCCTTCGCGAATCCCCGAGGATCCACGGGCTATGGCCAGGACTTCACCGCCGAAATCTCAGGAGATTTTGGCGGCAAGGCATTTACCGATCTGATGAAAGTCACGGACGACCTGGCCAAGCTTCCCTACGTCGATGCCGACCGCATGGGCGCGATGGGCTGGTCTTACGGCGGTTACATGATGGATTGGTTTGAAGGCCACACCAACCGCTTTAAAGCCATTGCCACGATGATGGGCATTTTCGATCTGCGTTCCTTCTACGGCGGGACCGAGGAATTGTGGTTTCCCGAATGGGACCTCAAGGGCCAGCCGTGGAATTCGGATCAGTTCGAAAAATTCTCGCCTTCCAACTCGGTGAAGAACTTCAAGACGCCATGCCTGGTCATCTCCGGCGAGCGCGATTATCGTATCCCTTACACCCAGGCCCTGCAGATGTTTACCGCGCTGCAAAAAATGAACGTGCCGTCCAGGCTCATCATCTATTCGAACGCCGGCCATTGGCCAAGCTGGTATGAAATGGCGTTCTATTACACGGCGCACCTCGAGTGGTTCCATCAGCATTTAGGCGGCGATGCGCCACCCTGGTCTACAGAGAAATTTCTGCGCAATGACGTCTTCGATTCGGCGACAGGGGAGCGAGTCAAGTAAACAACGCGGCCGCACAACTCTGGAGTTGGTTTCAGAAACCGGCTCGTGTCAGCGACACGACTTCGGTCGTGCCGCCCCGTTTGAATCCGTGTTGATCCACGGTTAACTTCAGAGTGGTCGTCAGTTCATCTTGCTGAGGTACTTCATCCCGGAATCGCACATGACCGTTACGACGGTAGCGCCGGGTCCCAGTTGCCCGGCCAATCGCAAGGCGGCAATCACGTTGGCGCCGGTGGATGTACCGGCGAAAATGCCTTCCTCACGTGCAAGCCTCATGGTCATGGCCACGGCATCGCCGGTGGAAACCTGCTCGATCTGATCGGCGATGCCCGCCTGCCAGAGCGGCACGACAAAACCCGCGCCAATTCCGTCGATTTTGTGAGCGCCAGCCGGTCCGCCGGACAAAACCGGCGATTCCGCAGGTTCTACAGCAACGATTCTGACCTGTTGATTATGATGGCGCAGGTTTTCCGAAGTGCCCCGAATCGATCCTGCGGTGCCCACGCTCTGGACAAAGCCATCAACCTGACCATCGGCTTGAACCCAGATTTCCTCCGCCATTTTGTGATAGGCCGCAGGCTGGTCGTTATTGTTCATCTGATCGGTCCAGAAACTTCCCGTATTTTCGGCGTAGATGCGGGCGGCGTCGATCATGTCCCGGGTTAGCTTCTCCGTCATGTGCCCGCTGTCGCTGCGCACGATTTGCAGCTCGGCCCCGAGGATCTTCATGTGCGCGAGCTTTTCCCGGGCAAAGGCGTCCGAAGTCACGATCTGCAGCGGATATCCCTTCACCGCGCAGACCAGAGAAAGAGACACGCCGGTGCTGCCGCCGGTATATTCGACGACTTTGCCGCCTGC
>JBEKOS010000399.1:0-5775 GCA_049521535.1 Terriglobales bacterium
GTTTGACCATCAGGTTTGCACCCGTAGGTATTATGCGGTATTAGCACCGGTTTCCCGAGGTTATTCCCCACTCAAGGGCAGGTTAGTCACGTGTTACTCACCCGTACGCCACTTTACTCACAGGGTTGCCCCCGCTTTCTCGTGCGACTTGCATGTGTTAGGCACGCCGCCAGCGTTGATTCTGAGCCAGGATCAAACTCTCGTTTGAAACCTGATACCGTCCCCGACGGGTAGAAGGGGACGTGACTGCCCGCCGCTCGAAATGGGCGGGCAATCCTTACTTGTGAGATCGTTCGGACTTGAAGTCCGAAGTCCATCTCACGACTGGCACGTTCAACCTGTTGTCAAAGACCGAAGCGCAATCCGCCTGAGCGGTGCGTTTCAGTCCGTCACCCCTTGCATTCACATAAATGCGTACACAGAAGGGCGCGTCCTCGAAAACCTTTCAAACTTACCGCGAACAATGATCGCGTGTCAAGCCGGCAAAACACTCACCATACTAGCTGGTGAGACACTGGGCGGCATGAC
The DNA here is from genome assembly GCA_049521535.1 of Terriglobales bacterium. Classification (GTDB taxonomy): domain Bacteria; phylum Acidobacteriota; class Terriglobia; order Terriglobales; family Acidobacteriaceae; genus CAZUCM01. The sequence continues at coordinate 529 of JBEKOS010000399.1, forward strand.
CGGAGACTCAATGTTCTGCTCGACGCCCTCGCTATCTGCGCGGCGGAGCAAAACGGCAAGACCCTCTCTCGGCGACGCTTGCACAAGCTGCGTCAGTACGGAGAGAGTTTTACGACTGCTAAAGAACTTTTCGGAGGTTTTTGCGATCTACGCTAAACCCTTCGAGGATCATCGTCCCCGAATCACCGGTTCCGTGGCCGGAACCAATTTTCAGCGTCTTGTGTTTGGATGCTGGATCCTGCCAGAGGATTCCAATCTGCTTCCCGCACCGACAACGCTTTCTCAGTTCGCCTTAACTGTTATAACGCTCCTTTCGTAATAGTGCAAGCGTCAAACACGAAAAAGTTCGCCCATGATCATCGCAAAACACCGACAAATGCCATAAAGCAGCTAACGGTGAGAATTTTCAATGATCAGCCGACGTTGTTCCTCAAAGTATTTGCTGGCACTCATCCCGTCGCCATGGGTAAGTCGCTGGTAAACACGCTCCATTGGGCATGACTGCACGCTGCCGGAATGCAGCGTAACCACGCCCGCCCTGCCGGCTTCGCTCTCCAATGTCCATTCGCCGCCAAAGCTCTTCTGTATGACCAGCCCCAGGTATGCTCCCCACAAAAACGCCATCTTCCATATCTGTTCGCTGCTGATTCCGCTGCCAGTAAGCTTCAATAGCCAGCGCAGGCGAATGGACCGTCGAAAGCCCCGCAGGATTTCATCCAGCGCTGCCAGGCTTGCCGGAGAGTAATCGAGCGAGATGTGAAACTGCTCGTCCGCCAAGTGTACGGCGCGTTCCGCAAGCTGGTTGAGCTCTTCAGCAAGATCCATAGACACTTGCTATCGGCGAAAGGCCGCCGGCTGTCGTTGGGGAGGATGCACGTCGTTTCAAGACCAGCGGCGAAGGGCCAAAAACCGAGAGCCCTGTCAGCTTTTCTATCCCATCAACATCCCGCCGTTTACTTTAATCACGTTGCCAGTGATGTAGTTGGCTTCCTCAGACGCCAGGAAGCGGACTGCATTGGCAACATCCAAATCCAGACCGGGCCGCCCCATCGGGATGAGCTTGAACATCGACTCGCGCAATTCCGGCGCCAGTGCTTGCGTCATCGCCGTTTCAATGAAACCCGGAGCGATGGCATTCGCCGTGATATTCCGCGAAGCGACTTCGCGTGCGGTAGCCATCGTCAATCCGATCACACCCGCCTTCGACGCGGAATAGTTGGCTTGCCCAGCCTGCCCCATCTGGCCAAAAATGCTGGCGATGTTGACGATTCGCCCCCAGCGCTGCTTAAGCATGGTCGGCAACACGTTTTGCGTGCAGAGAAAGACTCCCGTCAAATTGATGCTGAGTACCAGATCCCAATCGGCGCGTTTCATGCGCATCAGCAACTGATCGCGGGCAATACCGGCGTTATTGACCAGAATCTCAAGCTTGCCGAATTTTGCGAACACCTCTTTCATTACTTGCTTCACGCTGTCTTCCTCGGCCACGTTCATCTTAAAGGCCGCCGCCTGTCCGCCCGCGCTGGCAATCTCCTCAACCACCGCGCCCAGCTTTTCTTCCATGATGTCAACCACGGCCACGGTAGCACCGCCCTGCGCAAGCATCTTGGCAATGGCACGCCCAATTCCCTGCGCGGCACCCGTCACTACTGCTACTCGTCCTTCTACTCCCGGCATCTAGGCCTCCTTGAAATGAAACGACATTATATAATCCGGAATTCCAGTCACGGATGTAAGTAGCACTAGCCGTTCGGAAAAAGAATACCGGCTTCAACGCCTGCGCGGTCTTCGCATGAAAAGAATCGATGACCAATAAGCAGCACAGCAAATCACCAAAGTTGAACCATCCTTGAAGACATTACTCAAGTACAGGGCTCTTTTTTGGACTTTCCTGCAATCTCTAGGTCCGTGGGGCGTTTTGCTCGCTGCCGGACTCGACGGCGCAGGCGTGCCGCTTCCGGGCGCAGTGGATGCCGTTGTCGTCGCCTTCGCTTATCAGAGGCCCGCAAGCGCATGGCTCTATGTGGGCTTAGCCGCACTGGGGTCAGCGGCGGGATGCCTCGTTCTTTACCTGATCGGATACCTGGGAGGCGAACTGTTTATCGAACGGCGCATGAACCGGGTCAAGTTCGATAAGATTCGCAACGACTTCGAAGATCACCCAATTCTGACGCTAGCGCTGCCCGCAGTACTTCCGCCGCCATTTCCATTCAAAATTTTCGTGCTTTCAGCAGGCGCGTTCGAGATGCGCTGGACGCACCTTTTGGGAGTCATTTTCGTGGCGCGCTTGGTCCGTTTTGGCATACTGTCTGTGCTTGCAATTCGCTTCGGACCAAACATCGTCGAACTGGGGAACAACGCAATTCACAAGCACCTGCTACTGACATTGCTGTCGGTTGTCTTTATCGTCGGTATTGTTATCTGGGTAAGAAAGAAAAGAGACTTCACCGGTCATTGACACAAAAGAACGCTGATCCACAACCGCATTCTTGATCAGGTCGATCCGCGAATTTGCGTTAATTCGCGGCCAAATCGTTTTCCTTGTGCACTCGCGTAGCGACGAGTGCGCCAATGCCAAAGAATATTCCGCTGAACAGCGGGTCGGAGATGAAGTTACGGGCAAACGGAACGGCAGCGGCATAGCAGGCCATCAGGCCGGCAGGCGTCTTCGGATACATGTTCCACTCTGCCCAGACGCCAAAATTGCTGATCAAGAAGAACGAAACCGCTGCGATCACTGAAGCGGCGGCAATCCGAAAGGGCTTCGCATCCTGGCACAATAAACCACCGACACAAAGCATAAGCCCGTACCAAATCCAGGTGATTATGTGGTCGGGTGGGATCGAATAGCCATACGTCATGCGGGTGAGAAGAATATCGGAACCGATGAGCAGCGCCAGCGGAATCCACCACTGCCTGCGCGGCATGCGGGCGCCAAAATAAAGCAGCGAGGCGGCAAGCGGCGTGAACGTCCAGGGATGCGGCAGGAACCGCACGGCTACGGCGACGACTACGAATAGGTAGGCCAGCATGATTTTTATTGTACCTCGTTCACCACAATGGGCGCAGGGGGAAAAAGACAAGGCAGAATAGAGTCTGCCATCCTGAGCGAAGCGCAGGATCTATATACTGTTCTGCTGCACGCAAGATGCATAGATCCTTCGCTTCGCTCAGGATGACAACTATTCTTGGCATATGCGTCGTCCGCGCCCTGTGTGGTGAGCTTCTTCAATCTCCTGCGGATTCACGCTCTCCGAAATTCTGGCCGACTACGTGCATGTTCCCGTCAAGCTGCACCCATCCGCCGAGAGTCCGCCGGCCGCCGAATCCGGGATATGCAAAACGAACATCGTAGAAGCGCACCAGGGATCCCCCGGTAGCAGCGCGGTTAACTCCTGTCCCGAATTCGCCGTTTACCGGCCCGGTTTCCGTCATTGGATACTGGGCCCAATCCAGGAACACTCGTCCCAGGTAGGACTGCTTGGCCGCCAGCAGCGCCGCCGTCTCCTCAGGCCTGTAGCGAACGACGGCGCGATCATCGGCGTCAACGACCGGAGTCAGCGAATCCACGATCATGCTTTCGTAGGCGTTGCCAGTCTCAACCACTCCGTACCAGCGGAAGGGATTGATGTAATACGGATAGGCCGACACCCGCAATGGCGCCTCGCCGCGATACGTCAGAGATTCCAGCGCGGCCACGGCGCGGCGGTGTTCATAGTCGCGGAATCCCCAAAGGGCAACGACCAGCACGAGCGCTACGATTGCGCCCGCCCGGCCGCGCGGGCCCTGGGTCCGGCGGGAACGCACCTCGTCAGTGACCAGGCCAAACAGCGAGGGCAGCACAAGTCCGCCAAGCAGGATTATCCACAGCACCGGTTCCACAATGAAAATGATGTCCCACGAATACCAACGATAGGAAAACGGCTCGAAGGGCCGCACTCCGTAGTTGTTCGTGAAGTCAAGCAGGATGTGGCTCAATCCCGCCAGGCAGGCAAGCAGCCACAGCACGCCCCAGCGCGGCGGCGGCTTGCCGGGTTTCCAGCGGCGCTCGCCGAGCCAGCGGTAGCCCAGGTGGTGGCCAATGCCGAAGTGCGGTTCAGACCCGCGCGCGCCATGACGCCGCCGAATAAGAAATGCGTTAAGGGTTCCATTGTGTGGTTTCGCCACAGTGGACGCAGGCGAAGACTGATGCAAAGAAAAACCCTGTCATCCTGAGCGAAGCGAAGGACCTACGTATTTTGGCCGCCTGCAGAGCGCATAGATCTTTCGCCTCGCTCAGGATCGCAAGGACGCTCTATGTTGGCTATCCTCTGCGACCGTCGCGATAAGGACAAATTCTATTCAATCAAGGTGCAATACGGGAAGCCTCTACGAAGGCCACACCTGCATCGAGAATTTGCTTCACCAGTACCGGCGATGAAGCCTCGCAGTACAGGCGCATCAAGTGTTCCGTGCCGCTGGCGCGCAGGAGCAGCCAGGCTTCGGCGCCATTGTCATACGTTGGGGCGTCAAGAAAGAACTTGATGCCATCCAAGCCCTCGGTCTTCAGAATTGCATATGGCCCAAAATGCGTCAGTCCCCCGGCGGCGCGGCGCAACGCCGCATCGATGAGTGGACGGTCAATGTGCAGGTCGCGCCGTCCATAAAAGTGCGGCCCGTACTCGTGTTGCAGGCCGGACACCAACTGTCCGATGGTTTTGCCGTAATCGGCCATGGCGTTGGCCAGCAGCAGTGAGTTCAGAATTCCGTCGCGTTCGGGCAGGTGGCGCGGGATGCCGATGCCGCCGGATTCCTCCCCGCCAATCAGCACTTCCTTTCCGGAGAGCACAATATCGCAGATGTACTTGAAGCCGATGCCGTGCTCGATCACTTCACGCCCGTACTTCTTCGCAATACGATCGAGCATGTGCGTCGTATTGAAGGCGCGCGTAACTGCGCCGGGCCACTGCTTCTTCGGCTTTTTTTCAAGCAGCCACTGCAGCAGGATGGCATAACACTTATGCGCGTCGACGAAGCTGCCGTCTTCGGCGACCGCGCCCAGGCGATCGGCATCGCCGTCAGTGACAAAACCGGCGCTGCACCGCTCGCGTACCACCGTTTCCTGCAGCATCGCCACATGCGGCTCGATAGGCTCCGGATTGATACCGGGGAAATTCGGATTCACCTCGCTGCGAATCTGGACGTGTGAAATCCCATGCCGGGCAAAGATCCCCGCCAGGACGTTTCGTCCTGCGCCATACATGCAGT
>JBEKOS010000400.1:0-4593 GCA_049521535.1 Terriglobales bacterium
AGACCGCGCATCGTGTACACCCGGCACGGCACACCACTCAGCCAGGAAGCCAAGCCGACGAGCAATCCTGCCTTGGGAGTTCCTGCATTACAAATTTGCGGGCGCAAGCGCCGCACCAGCAGCCAGGTACGGACCAGCGAGATCAGGTCCCGAGCGGGCGAAATCTCACGCTGCATGGGAATTTCGAGCACTTGGATACCCTCCTCCGCGCGCATTCGCTCCACCTGAGATCCTGGGCCGCACAGCACACAGGGGCGAAACCCCGCTGCTCGTAGAAAGCGGGCCTGTCCGCGCAGCAGATTCAAACTGATCGGCGATGTAACCGCGTGAAGAACGTCAATACTCTCGACGGCAGCCGACGGGTGGCTGCAGTGTGTCAGGGCTGCCGATTCCGCGTGATGGATTGCCGTCAACTCCGGGAGGGTCGCACCGGGAATTTGGTCCTCGGCTCTCATTTAGCCCATGTCTTGATGCCGGTTTCAAGCGATCGCTTATCGGGACAATCCGAAGCCCGGTTATGGTCACATGCGTCGCCATAGGCCTGGTGTCGAGAGCCGGAATCCGGCTGGCGAGCGTTCCCCTCCAACCACGCCTGAAACATCAGCACGTCCCAAAGTTGGTACTCCCATGGACGACGGCCAGCAAGGTGTTCGCGCCACGCGCGACGAATCAGCAGGGGATCGAACCAGCCTTCGCGGCGCAGTCGGCCCTCATCGAGAAGCGCCTCCGCCCACTCACGCAATGGCCCCCGCAGCCAGGCTCCAAGGGGAATGCCGAATCCCGATTTAGGCCGGTCCACAAGCTCGCGGGGCACATATCGATAAAGCAGTTGTCGCACAATCCATTTGCCTTGATGACCGCGAATGCGGAAGGAAAGCGGCAATTTCCATGCAAACTCTGCGACACGATGATCAAGAAACGGAATCCGCCCTTCCAGGCTGACGGCCATGGTAGCTCTGTCCACCTTCGCAAGAATGTCGTCGGGCAGATAAGTCATGGCGTCCAGGTACATCATTTCTTCCGCAGCGGTGGGCAAATGATCGCGAGTGCCGTTGGTCAGGAGCGTGGGTGGTTCGCTGGAATTTCGCATCAGCAATTGTGGATTCAGCCAATGCGAGGTCAGGCCAAAGTACATCTGATCCACGGTGGAACTGGCCATGATGTTGGCGAGTTTGTGCAGCTTGTAGCCCGGCATGCTCTGGCGCCAGGCGGGCGACATCACGGGACGCAGGCCCCGATAAACGCTATCCCACACACGCGGCGGCAAGGCAGTCACCGCGGCAGCGCCCAGGCGTCGCAGCGAAACCGGAATTGGCTTGAGCTTATGCCAGAGGGGACCGATCCAAGTATGCCGGTTGTAGCCTCCGAAAATTTCGTCTCCGCCATCGCCGGAAAGACTAACCGTCACATGCCGACGCGCCAACTGCGACACGAGAAAAGTCGGTATTTGAGATGAGTCGGCGAAGGGCTCGTCATACATCTGCGCCAGGCGTGGAACCACCGCCTGGGCTTCTGCGGAAGTTATGTAGAGCTCAGTGTGTTCGGTTTGGAGATGGCGAGCAACCCGTGCCGCATCTGCGGCTTCGTTATAATCGGTCTCCCTAAACCCGATCGAAAACGTCTTAACGGGAATGACGCTTTGCGCCTGCATCAGCGATACAATCAGCGACGAATCGATTCCGCCAGAGAGAAAAGCGCCCAACGGCACGTCAGAATACATGCGAATCTTGACGGCATCTCGCAGCAGTACGTCCAACGATTCCTCTGCTTCTGCTTCGCTGCCGCTGAACGGCGCGGTCCGGCCGGATTTTGCAGTCTCCCACAGCGACCAATACGGGTTTGGTTGACAGGAGAAATCGTAGGAACCGACGGTCAACAAGGTTGCCGGCGGCAGCTTTCGGGTGTTGCGATATATGGAATAGGGGGCGGGAATGCAGTTGTGACGCAGATAAATGGCAATCGCATCACTGTCGATTTCGGCGGGAAAGTCAGGGTGCGCTCTAAGCGCCTTCAATTCGGAAGCGAATAACAGCAGCCCATTCGCTACATAGTAATACAAGGGTTTCTCGCCGAATCGATCACGCCCGAGAGTCAGTTTCTGATGCCTCCGGTCCCAAACGGCGAACGCAAACATCCCATTGAAACGGGCAACTGAGTCCGCGATCCCCCAGCGTTCAAATGCCGCCAACATTACCTCCGTGTCGGAGTGCCCTTGAAACGCCGTCCCCGGAGATTCCACCAGAAGGCTGCGGCGGAGGTCCTCAAAGTTGTAAATTTCGCCGTTGAAAACGACTACATAGCGTCCCGAGGCGGAATGCATCGGCTGAGATCCGGCTGGCGAAAGGTCGAGAATGGCAAGCCGCCTCATTGCCAGTGCGACTCCTGCATCGGCATCCAACCAGCGGCCGCCATCATCCGGACCGCGATGCCGCAGCGTTTCGCACATGGACAGCACTATACGTTCTTGCGACTCGGACGAATAGCGGGAATGTAATTCAAGAAAACCGGTAATGCCGCACATTGATCTCTCCGCGAGGGTCGCAGCAAGTCACGACTGGAATCGGTCGCGCGAGGGGAAGTGGGGCAGGTTCCAGGCAATTCGCGCTTGAGGTACCGGGCGAGGAAGAAACTGCCGGTAAGCCCCGCTTCGCTCCAGGCCGTCCGGAACTGATGCCAAGATGCGCCATTTTGGCCTTCTCCGGGCTGATCCTTTGCCAATTTGTGGCCGGCCGCAGCACAGCATGAGCACCAAAGGCGTCAGCATGATTCGCTGACGGACAACGATTCCAAAGTTGCTGGTTGCTGCTGAAAAAACTATGCAGAATATCAGTGCATACACAAGAACAAATCCAACAAACGGCTGCCGCCAATCGCGCACAAAACTGCGAAGCAGTCGCCGGCGATTCCACGCAAACAGCAGGAGAATCGCACCTTCCAGCCCTGCAAACGCTGCCATGACGCCGTGGACCTCCCAAGGAAACGGACGAAACAACAGCAGGGGCGCTTCTAACACGCGTACAGCCAAGGGCTGGCCCCGATTGAATGCGGATTCGCCGATTTGAGAGTCCTTGGTTGCCATGTCTATCCTGTTGATGTTGCTCTTGCTGTCGTCCAGATCAGTGCCCAGAAATCCGGTCGCAGTCTTGGCAATAAAGAACGCTCCTGCCAAAACCAGGGGAATCAACAAGAATTTGGTGGTGGTCCTTAAGCGGCCTCGAGGTGCACGGCCAAAGATGTATGCAAACGTAATACTCAGCGCCAGCATCGCCCCGACGTGCGGGCGGACAAGTAAGGCGCCCGCGACTCCCACTGCGCTAATCAAGCCCCCACGAACAGTAGGTCTTTGGCTGACTCGAGCAAAACCGAAGGCAGTTATGCCGATGAACAGCTGGCCAAGCGCGTCCTTGCCAATTGAACTGGACCAAAAAACGATTGATGGAAGCAGGAATACCAGGGCCGCATACAGATGACGATTCCCCATAGGAAACGTCAGACAAAATGCACGATAAAAGAAATATGAGCCCCACAAGGCGGCTAGCGCGAATAAGACCATGAGCGACGGCAGTTCATTACCAACCATCACCGTATACAGGCCACAAATGTTTGCTATCAGCCACGAGTTCCAATAGGGAGGCGTGAAGGCATCCCAACCGCTAGCTTGAAATTGGCGCGCTATTTGGAGACCCCTGCTCCAGTAATGAAAAGAATCCACCGACGCCCCGTAGACAACGGCGCCGATCCAGATCAGAAGCCCGGCAGCCGCAATCCGGACTATTGCGGCCGTTCCCAGTACCAACTTCAAGTACTTATCGTGCCGCCACTTAACTGAAAGCCCGGCGATGCATCCGGCCGCCAAAATCGGAACAGTTACCATCGATGAGTAATAAGGATAGTCTCTGGGGGCGGTAAGAAACATGCACATCAGCCAAAGAGGCGAGGAAAGCACGCACAGCAACAGCACCGTCCTGATCACCTGGCCATAATATGGAGATATCGGCTGATCTGCTCCTTGGTTGCGTCGGGGCGTCGGCGGTAGCATCGGTCTGGAAGCCACTACACTCATGCCAATTTTCAGCCGCCTTCGGATAACGGCCTGAACAGCCACCAGTGTAGCACGGGGCAGCGACCGCCGAAGGCAGTGTATTCCTTCATGATTCCCCTCGTATGAGCCCTTTCCTGGGGTTCTGAGCTTCGGATGCGGCATGGACCGCACCGATTACATGTGATTCAAGTGCTACAAATCTCGGATGCACACACGGTGGAAAGATTCCGCAATATGTGGGTCGGCCGAGAGTTAGAACAGTACAGACAAACGTCCTTCGGCCTCTGTGACTCCGCCCGGCCGGCTCGAGCCGGTTGATTTTCTGCGCAGCTGTGCCGCAATCGGCGACGCAACTCTGCATTATCAGGCCGTATACCAATTGCCTCCTCATGGTTTTGGGCAGTCTTTAATTTCTGCTCGCAAGGCAGGCCGGGGGCCATGTTCTTATTCATTTCGCGCATGGGGTGAGACGACGGACTTTGAGCAGCCTTGCTGTTCGATGTTACTGTATCGACTCCATCGTATTTGTTGCTAAACAATCCGGCCCGTCT
>JBEKOS010000401.1:0-4582 GCA_049521535.1 Terriglobales bacterium
GGCCTTCGGCGCCGCCAGCGGCGCGCTCTGGACGGGCTCGGCGCTCTCCTCGCCCTTCAGCGAGGAAACTTCGGCCACTCCTCCCAGCGACGAGAACAAATTCGACACCACTCTCGGGCAATGGGAACAAAATGCCTCAACCTATGCGACCAACCTGGTGATCTCCTACGATACCTCGCTCGATAGCATCTACAGCGACTGGGGCAAGCTGCAGGTGATCGGCGCCAAGACCGGCGATTCCGATTCCGGCTGGCAGTTTGTGGATGCACTCACCGTGGACAGCGTCGGATTGCAGTTAGCCACCGGCGCGAGCCGCTCCCTCTACTTGCAACTGATGCCCCAGTTCTACCAACTGGATGTTTACGGCTACATACCGACGACTGTCACCGTGGGCGAGCTCGGCTGGTACTACTCCACGCCGATCTATCCCTACGGCCGGTCTTATCAGTGCACCTCAAACTATGGGTCCGTCCCGTCCAACGGCTATCGCATCTACCCGCAGATTGGTGATAACTCGGTCAACGATGTTTATGTCATCGGCGGCACCATCAACTATCAGGGTACGGCGCAAGTCACGGAGGCATTGCCCAGCTCCCAATTGCTGGATACCCTGTTCAGCGCCCCAGCGCAGGATTCGACCACGGTAGGAAATCTCAACCTGCCGATGGATCCGTTCTTCTCCGACTTCGACCAGAATTTCTTGGTCTACCGTAACGGACCCAATGCAGGCCAGGGGTGGTGCTACTCGGCGCCTTGTCACTCTGACAGCACCAGCAACGAGTGCAAGTGATCCAGTTCGATTGGAACTCCCGGGCTCTTCTGCGTTACGCAGGAGGGCCCGTTTTTTATTGAACTGCGCCGCGGAGAGGTCTCTGGCCGATGGGGGCAGACGGGAAGTATTCTGTCAATCTCCCATTTCAGTTCCCGAAGTTCGGCGACCTATTGACAAAAAGTACTTGTGTCGTGTATACATACGCTAGCTGGAGTTATTTTTAGGCTCGGGCGTCGGCGGCTCAGGCCGCAGGAGGCAGGTATGTCAGCCGCTAAGATTTGGAGCTCTTTCATAACAGAATCGAGTCGGTAGTTGGATGGCCGGCGGCCGTCCGCGGTAGCGGCGCGAGGCGCTGTAGTTTCGCCTTGCGCCTCGCCACTACCAGGCTGCGAGTGGACAAATCCTGTCCACTTGTCCACTCCCTCAGAAAAGAGAGTTGTGCGGCTCTGATTGGCCAATACCCAGGGAATCCTGGCTACGATCGCCAGATATTAGCCTCGACCTTGCTTTTGGTCAGAATGAATACGCGAAATTGCGTGGCCGCCTTGGACATCTTCGACCCCTTCATGATTCCATTGGGCCACGGACCCTGTCCGATGGCCGCCTTCAAGGGGAAAAGGCCCCCTTTGATGGCCATCTTCACCGCGATGAGGCCGCCTTCGTCACTGAAACAAAAAATAAGGTTGGCCGCTTGGCCACGTGGACACTCTGATGATTACAAACGGCTTAGGTGCAAAAAGCATAGTGGCCAATTGGCCACTCTGGCCGCATGCTTGGCCACTCTGATTCCGACAGTCTCGGTCGCTGATCGACACGGATGAAAACGGATCAGATGCTCGAGGAAGACAAAAGAATGCAATGATCATCTTGATAGCCTTGAAGATCTTTAGGATTCCATTGCATTTACGGCGCCTGCCGGATGATAGCCTTCGAAGAAAATTGATCATCTTCGAGGATCATCTTCAATCCGGTGATCGCCTTCGAGACTTAGCGAGGAAAAAGGCTAGGATACTCGTGCAGAGACGCCCAGTCGCAGAGAACACGAACTGAAACCAACCGCCGATGCGCCTCAGCGCGAAACGTCTTAGACGATGAATTGCTACGACAGGCCAGCATGTACACTGCCGCCCGTCGGTGCTCGTCCCCGCGGTCATCAAAACGCGATGAGTCCTTAGAACGTTAGCTTCGCTTGCAACTGAACAATCCGTCCGTCGGGCAAACCGCTGCCGAACGAGCCGTAAATGCCTGTAGGGGGTGCGGTCACTGCTTGAATCTGGCCCAGCGAAGTCAGCGTGCACATCGCCCCAATCGGATTCTGGCCGTTGGAGGGATTGGGCAGCCCGGCGCCGCATGCGCTGCCCGTCCAGGAACTATTGGGGTTATAGAAGCTTTGGTGATTCAGAATGTTGTAGAAGTTAGCGCCCACGTTAAGCTTGACAGCCTCGGTGAGATGGAAGTCCTTGCTGATGGTGAGGTCGGTGTCGAAAAATCCCGGCCCGCGATACTCGTTACGGGTCTGGGTGGGGAAATAAGGAATACTACTTGCTCCGGTAAAGTTCGCGGGATTCAAACACTGGCTGTTTCCATTGGAACAGGTACTCTGTCCCGGAGTTAAAACTTGAACTGGAACCGTAGTGCCGCCGAAATTCAGGCCCGCGGTACCGTCGGTTACCGTGAAGGGCAAGCCGCTGCGAGTCACGAAGTTCTCGGAAACAATCCAGCCTCCCAGGAAGGCACGCGTAATCACGTTGCTGAACTTGAACGGTTCCGTCCACACGTAGCTGGCATTAAAGCTTTGGCGAATGTCGTAGTCGGCATTGCCATAGTTGTTGGCGCGGAAATTGAGGGGATTGATCTGCCCCTGGAAGCTGCTGCCGCCGTAAGGCAATAGGCCCCCATTTGAGATCTCATCCATGGCATGGCCCCAGGTGAAATTGGCCTGAATCACAAAGCCCGCAGTCAGATGGCGGTTGTAGGCCGCAGTCAAGCCGTTGTAGTTGGAGACGGCGCCGGAGTACCATTCAGTGACCGTGCCGAATCTTGCGTCAACGGACCCGGCAATTGCGTTATTACAAAACGCGGACGTTGGATAGCCGGCTACTCCGGTATACGAACAGGCGTTCAACGTGGCATTGGGGTAGCCCTCAAAGATGCCATGGTTGCCGACGTAATTGATCGCCAGGCTGCTCTTGGCATCCAATTCCTGCTGTATTCCGAAGTTCCATTCCTGATATCGCGGCGTCTTGAGTTTTCCCGGGAAGCTGGTAACGGAGGGCACTGCCCCTCCCGATGCGACAAGCTGCGATGCAGTCAGCCCATTTACCAGGGAAGGAATACCCAGCGCAGGGTTGCCGTTGCGAATGGTATTGGTAGTGTTCAGCACGGTTGCTGAGGCGCCTGCCGGGTCGCCCCAGTAGACCGGCGCCCCGCCAAAGTCCGGTCCATTCAAGCTTACTGGAACCAGGAAAGGAAGGTTCACAAACGAATCCGTAATGGTCGCTGGAAACGAATCATAGAAAATGCCGAATCCACCGCTGACCACGGTCTTCCCGCCCGCCAGAGGTGACCAGGTAAAGCCGAGTCGCGGGGCCAGGTCGATGGCGTCCACCGAATTGAAGGCGGATCTTCGGCCGGTGAGCAGCGCCTGGTTATAGGGAGTGGTGGGAAAACCGCTTACGGGATCGGGCACCCCCTGGTTCGCAGATACCTGCGCAAAGGAGCCATTAAGCAGGGAAAAGCAATTATCGTCGCAAGTCGGATTGAAATTGTGTTCCGCGCGCAACCCTGCCGTTAGTTTGAATCTTTGGGTGATGGCCCATTCATCCTGGGCATAAATTCCAAATCCGCCGGTGTTCTCGGGAACGCGCGAATTAAGCGCGTTGGTCTGAGCATATTGGGTCGCACTGCCCATGAAAAAGTCCTGCAGGCCCGAGAGCACGTAAGGCGTGGATCCGATCGCATTGTCGTAGTTGGAAATGTCGTACCGCCGGAAGTTCAGGCCGAATTTCATGCTGTGCTTGCCCTCGGTGATGGCGTAGTCATCAATGAACTGATATTGGGTGACATTGCGGCCCTGGGGAAACACGTAATTGTCCGCATTCAGGCCGGTCACCGGACTAGTGGATGCGAGATAGAGCGAGTAGGGAAACGGAGAAGGCTTGCCCGTGGTGCTGCCCACGCCGTCCGTGCCATTCGTTTGCTCGTTGAACAGCGCGCGGTAATAGTCGAGCCCGGCGGTGAACTGGTTCGTGGCCTTGGAGCCAAAGCTGTGCGTCCAGTTCAAGGTGTTGTTGTAGGACGGCTGGTAGCTGGCGGCGGAGAATGCGGGATTGATGGGATCGGCGTAGGTGGCCTGCGTTCCAATGTCAACGACGAAACGGAAAAATGCGCGATCGTTGTTGCCAATGTTCTGGTCGAAGCGGCCTATCAACAGCCATTCATCGGCCGGCAAGCCGGCGGTCGTCTGGTATTGCTGTATGCATCCGGGTAAATTAGGGTCTGCGTTTCCGCCGCTATAGGGGTCAGTGCAACTGCCGGGAATGACTGAGCCGTTGGAATAGTTCGGCGCGCCTTCCCAAATCTTGGCGGCGGTCTGGTAGGTGGAAACCGTTGCCGGTGTTACCCCGCTGCCGGGGACGGCTTCAAGGCCCTGAAGGTTGCTGATCGTGTCATTCAAAAAGGGCGTGGTCGGGGAAAAGACAGGCATGCTTGAGGGGACGATATAACGGATGCCTTCGGTATCCAGAAAAAAGAAGGTCTTATCCTTCTTGATCGGTCCGCCGAATGAAGCTGCCCACTGATTGTTGTTGG
>JBEKOS010000402.1:0-4581 GCA_049521535.1 Terriglobales bacterium
CACTCAACCTGCGTTGCCTTCCGCCCAGCTCTATCCGATTGCGGACGAACCCCTGGGTTTCGGCGATTATGTGTGGGACACGCACACGAATTGGAACAACAACACTGGAGCAAACGCCCAACCATTTCTCTTCCTTCCCTGGTCCTCCAATGCGGGCGCATACCCTCCAACCGTTGGCTGGGGAGACGAATTGATACTTGGCTTGTCGACGGGATCGACCACCGCCTATCGCATTGCACACACTTACAATCGACACCTGACAACTGACATCGGTGAGAACTACTATGACGAGGGCTTGCCGCAGATTTCTCATGCCGGCAAGTTCGCCATATTCGGCAGCTCCTGGGGCGGGACAGATACGGATGCCGGCAACAGCGCATGCACCAGTTCGTCCTGCTACCGTACGGACGTTTTTCTGGTGCCGATTCCCAGTGTTCCTTAAGTGCCTATTGATTGTCAGACAGCAGCTTACCCAGCGTGGTCTTATGCTTCGGGCGGCCCAGCATTTTTCGTTTGGGATCGGGAATTGCTCGTGCAGGCGGCGGACTTCCTATAACCGTGCGGGCAAGCGACTTAACCGCCTTGGTCGCACGAAACGGTTTAGGCTTTTTTCGAGCCATTTTGACAATACTAACGCGCTTGGCTCTAGAGTCACGTGTACACCCCGGTGCCGAGGATGCCGGACCATCAGCCGATAGCCAAGAGCCAACGGCACCGCTGCGGACTTTGTGCAATAATTCCAATCGGGACGCGAGCGGAAGCACAGCCATGGATGAACGTGACTTTTTTGATGAGCGGCAGGAAACCCGTAAGCACAGCCTGAATTGCCCGCACTGTCACCAGGCGGCAGAGTATGAGCTCAACTGGCTGGTGCGCAACAAGAAGCGTCAATTGCCCGGACGCGCGGATGAGCATGACCGCGCCAAATTTTCCAAAGCGCGTTCGTACATGGTCCGGCGCGATGATCTTGTCGGGTGCAAGAATATCCGCTGCCGCAAACGATTCGAAGTGACTGGCGTTCAATCTGTAGTCTTTCTGGACGAAGCCTCCGCCATCGCCTCGCCTAATTTTGACGACGACAATTTCGGAAATCGATAGCACTGTTTCACGTTTCGCGTTTCTCGAGAACAACGAGCCGGGGACACGAAACGGGAAGCGCGGAACGGTATTACTCCACCCAATCGGCAATAAATACATTGGTTACATGCGCTTGAGTGGTATTCCGGTTCGAGGCGAACACCAGCTTCTTGCCGTCGGGGCTGAACATGGGGAAGCCGTCGAAGGTTGGATTGTAGGTGATGCGCTCCAGGCCGGTGCCGTCCACGTGAATGGAGAAGAGTTCGAAATTCCCCATTTCATTGGCATCATGGGGCAACATATCTGATGCAAATATAATGCGTTTTCCATCGGGGAAAAAATACGGCCCGAAGTTCGCGGCGCCGTTATGGGTGACCTGATGTTTGTCACTGCCGTCCGCGCGCATAACCCAGACTTCCAGGTTCATAGGCCGAATCAGATGCTCCTTGAGTAACTCCCGGTAATCGGCCTTCTCCTGCTCGGTTTTTGGGTGGTAGGCGCGGTAAACGATCCACTGCCCGTTCCGCGAGTAGAATGGCCCGCCATCGTAACCCAGTTCGTCCGTAAGCCGCTTGACATGCTTGCCCTCCACATCCATGGTGTAGATGTCCAGGTCTCCGTCGCGCGTGGAGGTGAAGACAATCATTTTTCCGTCAGGAGAGAGGGTTGCTTCCGCGTTATAGCCTTCGTGGGTCAAAGGATGCGGATCAGAGCCGTCAGCATTTGCAAGAAAGATGTCGTACGTGGGGTAGATAGGCCAGGCATATCCTTTGGACATGTCGGGCTTGGGCGGGCACTCCGGGCCGCCGCGCAAATGCGTGGAAGAGTACAGGATGTGCTTGCCGTCCGGGAAGAAATAGGAGCACGTCGTGCGTCCCTTGCCGGTCGACACCAGACGCATCTCCGATCCGTCCACGTTCATGGAGAAAATCTGGTCACACTGCAAGTCACCGTGCTTGGATTGAAAAATCAATTGCTTTCCGTCGGCAGAAAAGTAGGCCTCGGCGTTCTGTCCGCCGAAAGTAAGCTGGCGCAGGTTGTGAAGATGCTTCTCTTCCGGGAAGGCCAGGCTCTTGGAGGGATCCCTTTCTTCCGCGGCGATCACAGTCTGCCGGGAGAGGGAGGGAATGCACGAAAGGGCTGCGACACCAAAGACCACCAGGAGTAAGACTGTAATTCCCACATTACGCATATCCAGATTCTACCTGCATCACTGGTTCATATGTTCGCAATCGGTATTTGACTGCGGCAAAAGCGGGGTTGCGGTAGAATTTTTCAATCTCATGCAGATGCTGGCCGGCATCATCGGTTTCGCCATCATCCTGATCATCCTCGGAGATGCTTTCGAGGCGATCATTCTGCCGCGCCGCGTAACCCGTCCATTTCGATA
Source organism: Terriglobales bacterium (assembly GCA_049521535.1). Classification (GTDB taxonomy): domain Bacteria; phylum Acidobacteriota; class Terriglobia; order Terriglobales; family Acidobacteriaceae; genus CAZUCM01. The sequence continues at coordinate 2,468 of JBEKOS010000402.1, forward strand.
CACGCGAATCTTCTACCGGACCACATGGCGGCCCTGGCGAAACTGCGTGAACGGCCTCCATAATCGACGGCGGCGGGAAACATTGCTGAGCGTCTATGGGCCTTTGTCGCTCATATTCCTGATCGTCAGTTGGGCGCTGCTGTTAATCCTCGGCTTCGCGCTGCTGCAGTTTGCGTGGGGACCGGGTTTGAGCGACGACCTGAGCCATGGCTTCCGGGCGGCACTTTACTTCAGCGGAACCACCTTTTTCACACTTGGCATGGGCGATGTGAAGCCGATTTCGACCGCGGCGCGAGTACTGACGGTTTGGGAGGCCGGAACGGGTTTCGGATTCCTGGCGATCGTAATCGGATACCTGCCGGTCATCTATCAGGGATTCTCACGGCGGGAAACCCATATTTCACTTTTGGATGCACGTGCCGGCTCGCCGCCTAGTGCAGTGGAGATGCTCCGCCGCTATGCTGAAGTCCGCGCCTTGCCCGAGATCGATTCCCTCCTGCACGAGTTCGATCATTGGTCGGCGGATGTCTTGGAGAGCCATGTTTCGTATCCGGCCCTGGCTTTGTTTCGGTCGCAGCACGCGAACCAGTCATGGGTGGCGGCACTCACCGTCATCCTGGACTCCTGTGCCCTGTTGATTGTTGGTGTCAAAGGTGCAAATGCAAGGAAGGCACAGCTTACGTTCGCTATGGCACGCCATGCCACGGTTGATCTCGCGCAAGTGCTTCATTCACCGCCTCTGGCTCCGGCGCCCGACCGCTTGCCGGCTACAGAGATGATTCGATTGCGGCAAATACTGGAGAGCCAGGGATCGCCTCTTCGTGCCGGAGCAGAGGCCGACGCCCGGTTAGCCGAATTGCGCCGGATGTATGAGCCGTATGTCAACGCGTTGGCGCAATTCCTGGCGTTGGATCTACCGGGGTGGTTCCCGAAGGAAGGTGCGCACGATAACTGGCAAACCAGCGCATGGGAGCGCGCCGCCAGCCGAATTCCCCTGACGAAAGAGACAATGATGGATGATCACAACTGAGGAGCCCTCCCCAAGTTAATGATAGAGCGACTGGGGTATGGAAGCGCTGTGCTTTGCCTCACTGTTCCGCTAACTCCACAATTGCTCGATAGACGTCCTCGGCCTGGGGCAGAATTTCATCCTCCAGAATCGGCTGATACGCAACGAACGTATCTTTGGCTGCCACACGGCGTACCGGGGCGTCGAGATCGTGAAAAAGCTCATCCGCGATCCGCGCCGCAATCTCCGCGCCATAGCCCCAGCTCAACACGTCTTCGTGTGCGACCAGAACGCGGCTCGTCTTGCGCACCGAATTGGCGATGGCTTCCCAGTCGTAGGGACTCAGCGTGCGAAGATCGACCAGTTCCACGGAGATCTCATGCTCGCGCTGTGCCCGCTGGGCCGCTTGCAGCGCGCGCGGCACCACCGCGCCATAGGTGATTATGGTCAAGTCGGTGCCGGGTTGCATTATGCGCGCCTTGCCAAACGGAATGGTGTAATCCGGGCCGGGATAGGGAGCACGTCCAAACGTCTCGCGATATAGGCGCTTGTGCTCCAGAAACAATACCGGATCGTCACAGCGAATGGCAGTGTGCAGCAACCCATTGGCGTCGAGCGCATTGGAAGGGAACACTACGCGCAGGCCCGGGGTGTGGGTGAAGATACTCTCGCCGCATTGCGAATGGTAAATGGACCCACCAGTTAGATAGCCGCCAATCGCAACGCGAACCACCGCCGGGGAAGAGAAAGCATTATTGGAGCGCCAGCGGATGAGCGGCAGTTCATTGCGAAGCTGCTGCATTGCGGGCCAAATGTAATCGAAGAACTGAATCTCCACTACCGGCTTCAACCCGCGCGTGGCCATCCCGACTGCGCGCCCCACAATATTCGCTTCAGCCAAGGGAGAATTGAAAACACGGTCGCTGCCGAACTCCGCCTGCAATCCCGCCGTGAGCTTGAATACTCCCCCCTTGCCTTTGATCAACTTCTGCGTAAGATACTGGTCGCGCGAGCAGTCGGCAACGTCCTCACCGAACATGACGATGCGAGGATCGCGGCGCATCTCATCGCGCAGGCAGGCGTTGATGAGGTCCGCCATGGTCTT
>JBEKOS010000403.1:0-4569 GCA_049521535.1 Terriglobales bacterium
CATCCAGACCGTATGCATTGTGCCACCAGTTGTCGAATGGTGCTGCAGTAAGCATAGCGAGGCAGCCCCATATGGCAATGAACGCGCCCAGCGGTCCCCAGAGGCTCCATATCCTGACTGCCGATGACCTGTCGGTATCATTACCGAATGTTGATTTCAAGATCAGCGAGGTACAGGAGATCGCGACCGCCGCCACCGAGAGATAGATCAGGGTGTGAGGCGCCGTCCAGAATGTATCTCGACCCACGGACATGTGCCAGGAAATGTCCCAGGTCCCGCCGACGGTACCGCCGACGATTCCGGCAACGGCGCCCTTGACCTGCCAGGGGATTGGCGTCGTGGGACTTGTCACAGTACAAGCCTGACTTGCCGGCTGGCTCGGCGGCGACGACGCAATAGGACTGGAATTACCCATGGCTGCAAGTCCCGAGGCTGCTGGATGAAGTATAGCCATGAGCCTTGACTACGGAAAACACTGAACACACAGAGAAGAACAAGATTTGAACAAACGTGCTCCCAAACCCTCCGTGCCTTGGGTGCCTTCCGTAGATACGCTCATCGGATCACAGGGTTGCGGATTTCTGTCTCTCGGGGCTACAACGCCGCATCCAACAACACTATTGCTATGGCTGCAAGTACGGAATCGACTATTGAAATTCAGGGCAAAACGCTCAAGCTGACGAATCTAGGCAAAGTTCTATATCCCCATGGGCGCTTCACCAAAGCTCAAGTGATTGATTATTACGTCAGGGTGGCGCCGGTCTTGCTGCCCCATCTCAGTGGACGTCCGCTTACCATGAAGCGCTATCCCGGGGGCGCTGATCAAGGCTTCTTTTACGAGAAAAACTGCCCGGCACATCGTCCGGAATGGGTGCAAACTGCGCGCGTCTGGAGTGAGGGCAATCAGCGATGGATGGATTACTGCATGATCCAGGACCTTCCGACGCTCGTGTGGGCAGCTAACTTGGCCAGTCTCGAACTTCATACTTCGCTGTCATTGGCCCGGGACATGAAACAACCGAGCACGATCGTTTTTGATCTCGATCCCGGTGCGCCGGCGAACATCGTGGAGTGTTGCCAGGTCGGGCTGTGGCTGCGTGACTCGGTTGCGCGATTTAAGTTGGAAGCCTTTCCCAAGACATCGGGATCGAAAGGCCTCCAGGTTTACATCCCGTTGAACTCTCCTGCGGCTTATGAGAAATCCAAGTCCTTTGCGCATGAACTTGCCCGGTTGTTGGAAGGTATTCATCCGGAGCTGGTGGTATCGGATATGAAAAAGAGCGCAAGGAAAGGCAAGGTCTTGATTGACTGGAGTCAAAATGATCAGCACAAGACTACGGTGAGCGTCTACTCCTTGCGTGCCAAAGAAGTTCCAACCGTCTCAACTCCTGTGAGTTGGGAGGAAGTCGCGGAGTGTTGGCAAAAAAAGAATACAGAGATGCTGGTCTTTACGGCCGATCAGGTGCTTGCGCGCGTAGAGAAATTTGGAGATCTGTTTGAGCCGGTACTGCGGCTCACGCAGCACTTGCCGCCCGTGGAAGAACTGGCTGGCGGTCAATTGCCCGAATTAGGCAAGCCGGATTCGGCGGAATGCCCCAAGGTAAACTCGAGAACGAGAAAACCTGTCTCGCAGCCGACGAGAGCGAAAGCGCGCATGAGCTCGAAGCGGCGTTGGGGCGCATAGGCAGGTTTGGACTCAAAATATCCTAATGGTATTTGCTGGAACTTCCGGCTGGGCCTACAACACCTGGAGGCCCGCGTTTTACCCTGATAATCTTCCGCCGAAGAAGTTTCTTCAGCACTATGCGACCCGGCTCAATGCGGTCGAAGTGAACTACAGCTTCGGCCATTTCATCAGTGAAAGCGCACTCGAGAGTTGGATTTCCGACACTCCCGTCGGCTTTTTGTTTTGCGTCAAGGCGCATCAGTCAATAACGCATCGCCGGCGGCTTAAGAATTGTGGCGAGCCAGTGTCGCTCTTCTGGAACTCGATTCGATCATTGGAAAGTGCCAGAAAGCTGGGTGCAATACTGTTTCAACTGCCTCCCAACATGAAGGCTGATGCGGTCTTGTTAGGGGATTTCCTTTCGCAGTTCCAGGAACTGACGGGTCGCGCAGGACGGAATAAGCGCCCCGGCGCCCGGCTCCGGATTGCTTTTGAATTTCGCCATACTTCCTGGTTCCAGGAATCGGTGTATAAGACATTACGCAGCCACAAGGCCGCCCTGTGCATTGCCGAAAGCGACGAATTGGCGACGCCGGAGGTGTTTACCGGGAATTTCGTTTACTTTCGGCTCCGGCGCTCTACATACTCTCCTGCCCTGCGACGTGCCATTGCTGCGAATCTGCGGAATCATGGAGCAGGGAAGCAGCATGCGTTTGCTTTTTTCAGGCACGAAGAACGCCCGGATAGCCCCCTTTGGGCCGAGGAAGTGCTGAGGCGCGCTGGGATCGAAAACGCCAAGAATCAGGATGGGATTTCAAGATGAAACGCTGGCGCCATGCCGGTCGTTAATGATAGCGCGGTGCATTTATACATCCCTGACTCTTGGATCTCCTTCCGAACCCGCCTGGTAATTGTTCCAGTGTCTGATAACCAGCATACTTGGCACATGCCGTTGTCGAACGAGCGCGCCCTGGTTGGCTTTTGCGATTACCTAAAAATCGAGAAAGGGTTGGCGCGCCTCAGCGTGAGCGCCTATCAGCGGGACATCGGCCAATTTGCTGAGTTCTTGGAAAAGCGTGACCACCCGCTAGCCGACGCCCGGCGCGCCGACGTGCGCGAGTTCCTCGACGAGTTGTTCGCGCGCAAGCTGGACAGCCGGTCAGTAGCTCGCAAGCTTTCTGCGCTGCGGCAGCTTTACCGGTTCCTGCTGCTCGACCGGCAACTGGAACAGGATCCTACGTTGAACATTGACTCGCCCCAGCAATGGCGTGTGCTGCCCAAATCGCTGGCGGGGGAAGAAGTAAAACAAATGCTTGAGCGCGAGACCTCTGCTGCGGATGGTGCACAGGCAGCAGCGCTCGCGGAGCGGAATCTCGCTATGCTCGAGATGCTTTACGCCGGCGGCTTGCGCGTGTCCGAGATCGCCGGGGCCCGGTTGGAGGATTTGAAGGCGGACCTCGGCTATATCCTGGTGCGCGGTAAGGGAGACAAGGAACGAATCGTACCGTTGGGCGCTCCGTCCTTGCAAAGACTTCGCGCGTACTTGGGCAAGGCACGCGGGCAGCTTTGCAACGGCAAGTCTTCGGCCTATCTGTTCGTCGGCCGAGGCGGCCGACGGCTTAGCCGCCAGCGGATCTGGCAACTTGTCGGTGCTGCGTCGAATGTTACGGGTCGTCACGCCAGCCCCCATATGTTGCGTCACAGTTGCGCCACGCATATGGTCGAGAACGGTGCGGATCTGCGAACCGTTCAGACGCTTCTAGGTCACGCGGATATCTCAACGACCCAAGTCTATACGCACGTTGCGTTGGACCATTTGAAGAATGCCTATTCCAGGCACCCAAGAGCGAGGAACAGGGCAGTCAATTCTGAGCTGTCAGCAATCTGCAAAGAAGCCCAACCATAACATGGCGAATCCGAGTGAATCTGTCTCAGTGCGGTTGAATTCGCAGTTGACCGGGCAGGTCGGGAAATCTGTCCTTGACTACCTGCGGTCACTGAGCGAGCGCCACGCTTCAACGTGCACTATCAGGGCATATTCACACGACCTATGCCGGTTCGCAGGATTTGTTGGTGCTGCCGGTTGGGAGGATATCGACCATATCCGCATCCGGGCATTTCTTGCTCATCTTTACGATGAGGGACTAAGCAAGACATCGGTCGCCCGGTCATTAGCCGCTGTTCGATCGCTTTACCGCTGGCTTGCGCGCGAAGGTGTAGTCGAGCAGAATCCTGCGGCGCTCGTGGCTACACCGCGCCTGCCTAAGAGACTCCCGCGCGTGCCCACAGTCGAAGAGATGAACGCTGTAATTGACGCTGGCATGCCGGAATGCGCGGCTTTTCCCGAGCGGGACCGCGTGATCTTCGAATTGCTCTATGGCTGCGGCCTGCGCAACTCGGAACTGACTGGAGTGAACGTCGATGATATCCGCTGGTCGGAGGGCGCTTTGCTGGCGCGGGGCAAGGGTCGCAAGGAGCGGTATGTACCATTCGGCGAGTCAGCGCGCACGGCCCTGCATATCTACCTTCCCAAGCGTCAGTCTGTCATGGGGAACAGCAAGAAGTCGACACCCGCGCTGCTGGTGAGCCTTCGCGGAAGCCGTCTGACTTCCCGCAGCGTGGGCCGGATCGTGAAGCAGGTCGCTGTCGCGCGGGGTTTGGCCCCTGATGTCCACCCCCACACCTTGCGCCACGCTTTCGGCACTCATCTGCTGGAGGAAGGCGCGGATTTGCGTGCCATCCAGGAGATGCTGGGCCACGAGCGCCTTTCGACTACCCAGCGTTATACTCAACTCTCCGTGCAGCATATGATGCGGGTCTACGACGACACTCATCCGCGGGCGAAGTAATTTTGCAAAGTCTGCGGTCAGCTTTGCTGCATCTCATTCTGCCAAAGGGGTGAT
>JBEKOS010000404.1:0-4554 GCA_049521535.1 Terriglobales bacterium
GCAGCGACCCCAAGACAGCCGCCCCCACCTTACTGTAAAATGAATGGCGACGGAAGAAAATCAAGACGCAGCTTCAGTGTCTTCCCGAGTGGATCAACTGTAGTTCTGGGTTTCAGAAAGCTCCCATCCACATCATCCGCGGCGACAGGCCCGGATCGCTGCGCAAATATCGATACAAATATCTGAAGAGATCAGGAGACATCCAACATGGCTGTAGGCGCCAAGATCGCAAAAACCGCTGACCGCAAGAAGATTATGGACACCACCAAGAGCACCGATTGCCCGAAATGTGGCAAGACCACGCGCATCGTCAAGCGCGTCAAAGACCGCGAACGCGGCGTCCCCGGCGGAGTCTACATCTCCTGCTCGGCCTGCGAGTTTTTCGAGAAGCTGTAAGGCTCAAAGACTTGGCTTGATTTTCCTGAACGGATTTGGGAAGGGCACGACTCTCAATCGTGCCGTCCAGGTCGTTTAAACGCACGGGCTTCAGCCCCTGAGGTCCGCCCTCATTCCAGCGCAGCGCTTCAGATGCTGTTACAGCACATCTTCGATGAATGCGGATCGCGAGATCTTGGCCCGACGGGCCAATCGATCAATCGCCTTCAGTACATCCGACGACAGGCTGATCGATATTCTTGCCTTTCGTTTCGCCGCCATACTTACACTATCGGCGAATTCTTGAATGGCCTTCGTTCCCCTACCCGCTGATCTGCCCCAGGATCGCGCGCGCTTCTGCCGCCGGATCGGCCGCTTCCGTGATCGGCCGCCCCACCACGATGTGGCTGGCTCCCGACTTGATCGCCTCTGCGGGCGTGACCACGCGCACCTGATCTCCCGCGCTTCCACCCGGCGGACGCACTCCCGGCGTGACGATGGCAAAACCGTTTCCCAGCTCGGCCCGCAGCGTCGAGGCTTCGCGCGCCGACGCCACCACGCCCTGGCATCCATTGGCCAGCGCAATCGTGGCCAGCCGCACCACGCTGTCCTCGACCGTCCCGCGAATGCCGATCTTTTCCAGGTCGTTTCCGTCCATGCTGGTCAGCACGGTCACGGCGAGAACGATCAAATCCGGGCGCGCCTTGGCTGCTTCGACGGCTGCGCGCAGCATCTTGCCGCTGCCCGAAGCGTGCACGGTCAGCATGCTGACGCCCAGCTTTGCCGCCTCGCCGACCGCTGCTCCCACGGTGTTGGGAATGTCGTGGTACTTCAGGTCGAGAAACACGCGCCGCCCGGAAGCCACCAGATCGCGCACAATCTGCGGCCCCTCGGCGGTATAGAGCTGCATGCCGACTTTATAGGTCAGCGCGGAGTCGCCCACCGCTGCCACGATCCTCTGTGCGGCCGCGGCGGTCGATACGTCCAGCGCAACGATGAGCCGCTGGCGCGGATCATCGTCGCGAAGATCATCGCTGTGAACTTTCCCCATGCGATAGTCAGAACTATCACTCGGGAGACGGTTAGGTAAAGCCGCTGTCATCCCCGTCAGTGTATGACTTTTACGGGAGTTTCGCTACCGGTGGGCGGTTCACAGCGACCGTCTGGTAGACGGTCTTGGTTTGAGCCAGTTTGGGTTGAACCAGCTTGGGTTGGGCTAGCTTGGGTTGGGCCAGCTTGGCGACCGAATTGGGTTGCCTGGGTTCGACCAGATCCAGCCGCACACGCTGCAGACCACGCGCCTTGAATTGCAGCGCCTGGGCAGCCCCGTACGACAGGTCAATAATCCGGCCCGGAACGATGGGCCCGCGGTCGTTGACCCGGACCACCACGGCCCGTCCATTCCGCAGGTTGGTGACCCGCACGTAGCTTCCCATGGGAAGCGTTAGGTGCGCTGCGGTCATGTCGTACATTTCGTACGGTTCGCCGCTGGCGGTCGGTTTTCCTTCAAAAATCTCGCCGTACCAGGACGCAGTCCCAATTTGATACGGTTTGGTCTTACTGACCTGTTGGCGGACTTCGGGATTGCTTCGAACAGAACTAACTGGAGCCGCTGTCGCCTCCGAGATGTTCGGTCCCTGAGCCGCTCCCAGGCCGACGACCAGACAAGCGATCGCCAGTCCATGAGCTATACATCTTCGCATTCAGTTCTCCTCGCATACTCAAAAGTGCCCTTGGCCTTTAGGCTGGTATTTCTCTGCAGTTGGTAAATGCTATCGGGCTGCCAAACTCATGTCAAGGCGATTTGGCCGGTCGACCGATGACCTCCTAGTAATGGATGTCTCACGTAACCTGTTGGTAATTTAGGCACATCCGCGTAATATCCTTTATTTCAGGACGGTTACGCATTTACTCTTTAGTAAATAGCACGTCGGGGCGAACAACGTATTATTTACAACTTCCATGGAATCAATTACTTACAGCCTACGACGCCGCAACCTACATGGAATCATGTACTTGCAGAGGTGACTCGGAAGCCACCGGCGAAGATTTTTTTGTGCAGGTAAGTCCCGAAAGTAACTTCGCGGCCCCGCCGATGTGAGATGCTGGGCTCGACATCCGATTCCGTCAGAACGAAAGACCATGTCCGAAAAACCGCCCATCGTCCTCACCATTGCGGGGTTCGATCCCTGTTCCGGAGCCGGCGTCACCGCCGACATCAAAACCATCGCCGCCCACGGCTGCTACGGCGTCGCCTGCATCACTGCCATGACCGTCCAGTCCACGGCCGGGGTCAAGCGAGTTGAGGCCGTCGATCCGGCCCTGATTTCCGACACCCTCGAGGAACTCGCCGCCGACCTCGACATCTCCGCCGTCCACATCGGCATGCTGGGATCGGCCAGAGTGGTCAAGGCCGTCGCCGACTTCCTTTCTGGCAAGGCAGGAAAGTCCCGTCTGCCCAATATCGTGCTCGATCCCATCCTGAAATCCTCCTCCGGCGCTGATCTGCTCGATGCCGCCGGGACTCGCCTGCTAATCGAACGCCTGATCCCCCTCGCCGATGTCGTGACCCCAAACATCGACGAAGCTGCAGTCCTCACCGGCCTCAAAGTCACCGACCTCGACGAAATGAAGGCCGCCGCCGCCAAACTCCACGCCATGGGCGCGAAAGCCCTGGTCATCACCGGAGGCCATCTCGACAAAGCCATCGACCTGTTGAGCTTCACAGCAACAACGCATGGAGCCCCGGACGCCTCGTCCCAGGAGGAGTCGCAACTTCCGCCGGAGCAGGAAATCTTCAAGGCCGAGCGCCAGCGTTCCAACTCCACCCACGGCACCGGATGCGCCTTCGCCACCGCCATGGCCTGCCACCTCGCGCTCGATCGCGGCCTGGCCGAAGCCGCGCTTCTGGCCAAGACTTATGTCTCCGCCGCTATCGCCAACGGCCATCCCTTGGGCCGCGGAACCGGGCCCGTCCACCATCTCTATAGAATGAGCCAGCAACGCCGCGCCGCCGGCTCAGGCGCTGAGGAGTAGCAGATGTCGAAGCCACTAGAATCCTGAGCGACCGCTTGAAGGTCTCAGCGTAGCAAGGGCGGGAACAATTAGGCGTGAACGATTGAAGACTTGTGTGACAATAGGCGCGAACACTTGACGACGCGTGGCAACCGACAAGGCGTGAACAACCGTGGAAGAGCGGCGCTTTAGGGCCGCGTCAAGACAAGTGACGGAGGGGGCTTTAGCCCCGGTGGTCCTAAATTGCAGGTTAATCCCAAGGAAGATTTTCTTAACGCGGCGTTACTCGCCGTCGTTCTTGGAAGGTTTCTTCAGCAGAATTCCCGCCACAAACGCGGCCGTCGCCGCGAGCAGCCATTCCGCGCGGTAGAACTGAATGGCCTGCCAGTCCACAAAAGTCTTAGCCGTTAGCAGTCCCACCATCAAGGCTCCGGCCACGCATCCCAAGCCAATCACAAACGCTACCAGCGATGCCGTCGAAAGCCCGAAAAAGCTCTGGATCTCATGGAAATGTAGGCGCTGCAACCAGGCAGGGAACTGGATCCGGTCCCAGACCCTTCCGGATTTCTCCGATAATCCCGCGGCCACGGAATAAATCCGTGCCACACCCTGTTCCCACACTCGCGCCAGTACGGCTGCATCCGAGTGCGCGTCCTCGTGGACGGCTTCTGGACGCCGCTCGCCGCAAGTATGGCAAAACCGCGATCCCAGCAGAAACTCGCTGCTGCAGCGCGGGCAGACTTCCGCCATTACCGGGACGGCCTCTTGAACGACCATCTCCTCGGCCGCTACGGGCGAGGGTGGCCGCCAAAACTCCTGATGTGCTTCTGGTGCTGCTTGCGCTGCTTCCGACATAATTGCGTCCTACGGCAAACCGCTTAAGGTGCCTATGGCATTCCAACCACCAAAGCCCAGCAGAACCTAAGTGCCTACCCCACAAATACTTGCACTTCTTCCCAATACCTGCCGAACAGTCCGCTCCGGCAATAATTACGCGTCCGAGCGAGTAAAGATGCGTCAGTTACGAAAGCCCCAAGCCTGCCGCTCACAAAAAACAATGCCAGCTTCTTCGTGCCCCGACAAGCTGGCCCGTACCACCTGTTAGCGAACTCCATCACTGAAACAAGTTGCGGGACGGCTCAGCTTTCGGAAGCCCAAAATCAG
>JBEKOS010000405.1:0-5281 GCA_049521535.1 Terriglobales bacterium
CGCTACGGGACTCCACCGAGAAAATCATTATATCTTTAAGTTACAGTATGAAGTCGAGCAATATGACTGTTAATTCTGACAGTCTCGCAAGAGAGTCCTGGCCGGCCTTGCCGATCGAAGCATGGCGCGATACCTGCTCCACCCTGCACCTTTGGACGCAAATTATTGGCATGGTGCGCATGGAGCTCAGCCCACCCATCAATCACTGGTGGCACGTTCCCCTTTACGTGGATACTCGCGGGCTCACCACGTCGCCAATTCCGCTCGGGGCGGGCGCTTTCTCGGCGCGCTTCGATTTTATCGATCACCGCCTGATCGTGGAAACCAGCATGGGCGCAGTGCAGACGCATCCTCTGCAGCCCCAGACGGTCGCCGAATTCTACGTGAATTTTATGCGGATGCTGGATACCCTCGGCATTAGAGTAAGCATTCCCGCGCAACCTGCCGAGGTTCGCACTCCCATCCCATTCGCCGAAGATACAGTCCACGCCAGTTATGACGCTGAATATGCACACCGTTTTTGGAGCATTCTGATTTCCGTTGCCAATGTCCTGACCGAATTCCGGTCGCGGTTTATCGGCAAGTGCAGCCCGGTACATTTCTTCTGGGGAAGCTTTGATCTGGCCGTGACCCGGTTTTCCGGCCGGCGGGCACCCGAACGTCCGGGAGCCGACCCGGTCACCAGGGAAGCATATTCGCACGAGGAATGCAGCGCCGGATGGTGGCCCGGTGGCGAGACCTACACTGGCCTCACCGTGCCCGGCCCCGCGTTTTACTCCTACGCCTTTCCGGAACCGCCCGGCTATCACGAGTTCGCAGTGCAGCCGGCGGCAGCTCGATACGACCGTAATCTGGGCGAGTACCTGCTGACGTATGACGGCATGCGCAGTACTGAGTCTCCGCGCGCGGCGCTGCTGGATTTCCTGCAAACCACGTATGAAGCAGGCGCGATACTTGGTGATTGGGACCGCGCCGCGCTGGAAAAAACGGCCGGTCGTTGATGGTTTCATATTGATCGTTTGCCGCGGAGAACACCCTGCGTGAAACATAAAACGCCGCCTGAGATTGATACAATAACGTTACCCATGAAACTCGAAGAGATACAGGCCGCATTGCGGTCGCGCCAAATTGATGCCTGGCTGTTTTACGACCATCATCATCGCGACCAGATCGCTTACCGCATTCTGGGATTGCCGGCGACGCTGTTTGTTACCCGGCGATGGTTCTACCTGATCCCTGCCGAGGGTGAACCCCATAAGCTGGTGCACCGCATCGAGGCAGGACATCTTGATTCCCTGCCCGGCGCCAAGGGCGAATATTCCTCCTACCAGGAACTCGCCGCAGGCGTGGAAAACATGCTGCGAGGGCGCAAGACCGTGGCCATGCAGTATTCGCCGCGAAATATGGTTCCATATATCGGCCTGGTCGATGCCGGTACGATTGAAATGGTGCGCGGCTTCGGCGTGGATGTAGTTACCTCGGGTGATTTGGTGGCGCAGTTTGAGGCGACCTGGACTCCCGTGCAAATCGCCAGCCACTTTGAGGCCGGCAAGCTGGTGGATAAGATTACTGAAGAAGTCTTTCGCGAAATCGGCCGGCGGGTACGCGGCGGCGGCACTCATGAATACGAAATCCAGCAGTGGATAGAGGGCGCCTTCCAACGCGCTGGGCTGACCGATGACAATGATCCGCCTATTGTCGCGGTAAACGCACACAGCGGCAATCCGCATTATGGACCCACCGCCGATCATTCCGCTCCGATTCGTGAGGGGGATTTCGTTCTGCTCGATATCTGGGCAAGGCTGCAGGCGCCCGGGTCGGTGTACTACGACATCACCTGGACCGGTGTTGTAGGAAAGACGCCGGGCGATCGTCATCGCGAAATTTTCTCGATCGTCACGGGTGCCAGGGATACCGGAGTAAAGACGGCGCAGGAAGCAGTCGCTGCCGGCAAGCGCATCTGCGGTTGGCAAGTTGACCAGGCGGTTCGCGAGTACATCGATCGCTCCGGCTACGGCAAATACTTTGTGCACCGCACCGGCCACTCCATCGGAGAGACCGTACACGGCAACGGCGCCAACATGGATAATCTGGAAACCAAGGACGAACGCGAGATTGTGCCGAACTCCTGTTTTTCCGTAGAACCGGGGATCTATCTGCCGGAATTCGGCGTCCGCAGTGAAGTCGATGTGCTGGTGCATGAAGGCCGCGCTGAAGTGACCGGCAACATACAGCGGGAATTGGTGAGCATCTGATGGCATCCAAGAGCAATGTTCCCGACGTCGCTCCCCGGGCGGCGGCACAACCTGGAGCGTCAACCATGATGACCCTGGTGGCGCCGTTGGCTGGCTGGCTGGTGCCCGGCCTGGGTCATGTCATTCAGAAACGTTGGATTCGCGGCGCGTTGCTTTTCGTCTGTGTGGTTGCCATGTGGGTCCTGGGTTTGGGCATGAAGGGCAAAGTTTATTCGCCCAATACCGGGGACATTCTGGACATGCTCGGTTTTATCGGTGACATCGGCGCCGGCGGGCTGTACCTCTTGAGCAAGAACATGGAACTGGGAGAGGGCGCGATCTTTCGCGCCACTGCGGACTACGGCACCAAATATATTGTTGTAGCTGGATTGTTGAACATTATCTGCCTGGTCGATGCCTATCACATCGCCGCTAAAAAGAAGCCATGACCGTAGATCTCTCACATTTCAGCGCCGCGCTGCTGTTCGCCATTTTCGCTTCCGTGGTGTTCGGCATCACGCAGCGCAACACGCCGCGCGAGATGGCGCAATACGGGGCGTATTGCCTGGCCATGTTTGTGGGCGGTGTAATCCTGGCCGGCTGGGTGATGTGGCTGCTGAAGCATTAGCAGCAAGGAACCGGCGGTTCGTAGCTACGAAACACCTGCGGCGCGGCGGGTTTCATCCCATTCTCTCATCACCTGCAAATCGCCAATCCACTTTTCCAGAAAGGCGTGGTCCAGAGAATCCCACTGAATCTTGAGGATTACGGCCACATGCTCGATTTGTCGGGCTGACTGCGCCTGCTTCGCCCATTCGAGTTTCGAGACGATCGTGTCTTCGACGCTTTCAAAAAACAATGCGATGCCTTCAAATGACGCTGGCTTTCGGCGGCGGAACGCTTCCTCATCGAACGGTCATCACCACCGGTCCATTGCAGGCGGAGGCAGCAAAGTCCGCCGAACGAATTCAGTCATTACCTCGGCGTTGGACCACTCGGGATGATCGCTCGGAATTCCCCCTTTCGTTAATCTATGCGCAAATGCGCTCATCTCCAGTCCGAGCCTAAGGCGCTGTTCGCCCGTCATGGCCTGCAGAATGCGGCGGCGAATTGCCGCTGCTTCCGGAGTGGTGTCGCTTATGGGCACAGCAGAATGTTAGCATCCGTCGCCAACTACCAGCGACTAACTGCTAGCTGCTCTTTTTTTCACCAGCAGGAAGACCGGATAACTCGCCGCCAGCACCACCAGCGCGAAGATGCTGTTTCGCCGGTCGCTGTAAATAGCGCCAAACAAGAACGCCAGCGAGCCACACAGGCCTGCCAGGGTCGTCCATGGATATCCCCAGGCGCGATACGGGCGTTCGCGGTTCGGTTCGCGGCGGCGCAGCACGAGCACCGCCGTGAGTCCCACCACGTAGTTAAACACAAAGAAGAAAGCCATGACGGCTATCACTTCTTCGAACGTGCCGCTGGAGATAAAGAGGATCCCTACGATTGAACTAAGCAGCAACGCGATATCCGGCGTACCGCCGCGATTGACACGATTGACGAAGCGAGGGAACAGGCCATCCCGGCTCATTACAAAGATTGTCCGGCAGGACATCAGTTCATAAGCATTGATCGCGCTTAGCATGGAGACGATCACCAGGACCTGCACCACCGTATCCGCATGTGCACCCCATATCAAGCGTGCAGCGGTGCCCAAGGGAAGCGGATCGCCGGCAATACGGCCGATCGGGAGGACGTGAAGCAACGCTACATTTAGCAACACGTAAATGCTGATCACCGCGAAAATGCCGCCGAACATCGAGCGCGGGATGTCGCGGCCCGGATCGTGCACCTCCTCGGAGAAATAGATCACACCCGTCCAACCATCGTAGGTGTAAATCGCCGCCTGAAGAGAGAGAATTGCCGCAGCCAGCAGCGTCCAGCCATGCGGGATGGCGAGCGCCGTTTCGGGCGGCAGAGCGTGTCGGGTAGTCACGAAACAGGCAATTACCAGCGCGGTAAACCCGAGCGCCTTCAGCAGCGACGTAATCTGCTGCACACCGCTGCCCCACTGAATTCCTCGCCATTGCAGCAAGCCGAACACAATCACCACAAGTACCGCGAGCGTTCGGCTTCTTCCGGCCATCCCCGGCCACAACAAGCCTGCATATTCACCTACAATCATCGAAACTGCGGACATGGAACCGCAGTTGGAAAGCCAGTCGCTCCAGCCAACGATGAAACCTGGATAGTCACCGAAGGTGTATCGCGCGTACACATAGTGCCCGCCCGATTGCGGCAGAAGAAGGTGTGCCGCCACTTCTCCGGGGGTCCGAAGGATGCCGGCGCCAATGGTATTGCCAATGGTCACCGCCAGCCCGAAGCTCACACCCAATACGCGCAGCAGGCGGCCGGCGTTTACCACAGTCGTCACGGGATTGTTGCTGACTTCCCCAGAAACAGACGGCATCGGGGCATTCTAGCGCATGGACGGTCACTTAGCTCAGCGAGACTTCTTTGCGGGAATAAATTCCTCGGTGACCGACTTGCGCATCAAGTCGGGCGGCAACAGGCCCTGCGCCAGGATGAAGTCGTGAAACTGCTTCTGATTGAACTTCGGCCCCAGCGCCTTTTCCGTATCCGCTCGCAGGTCGATGAGCTTGGTGTATCCGTAGAAATAGCTGTTGGCCTGGCCCGGCATGCGATAGGTGTAGCGCTCCACTTCCTCCTGGGCGAAGGCGTGTGAACTTACCACATCCTGCTCCAGCACGCGATACGCGTCCGCCATAGTGATTTTGCCCGCTTGCAGCTCCGGATCGAGGAAAGCTCGCGCCGCCCGCAACAACCGGTAGTCCAGGGAAACAAGCTGCCCTTCCAGCGGCATAAACGGCTTGATCAGATACTCCGAGTACAATCCCCAGCCCTCAACATTTGTGCTGTTGAACGCGTAACGCACCCGCGCCAGCGAAACTCCGTGTTCCAGCATGGAGTCGAACTGCAACTCATGACCAGGGCGAGCCTCGTGCGCCGTCAGCGTCCAAGCCGCCGCATCAAAGGTG
>JBEKOS010000406.1:0-4522 GCA_049521535.1 Terriglobales bacterium
ATACAGCGTTCTTTGTTCTTGAGCCTATACTCTCTTGCGCATTTGTACCCAAACCGGCTGTTTCAACAAACGAGCTGATCGCGCGTGATCTTCAATCCGGTGAGATTACCGAGGATCGTTACGGCGATCTGGTCGGAGAGGAAGAATTCATTCGCGTTCTCCAGGACATCTTCGGCGCTGACGGCCTGGACGCGCTCGATAATCTCGTTCATTCCGAAGAAACGGTTGTAATACATTTCCTGGCGCGCCAGGTTTGACATGCGTGCGGTCGAGGACTCCATGCTAAGCATGAGGCTGCCCTTGAGCTGGTTCTTAGCGCGCTGGAGTTCGTCTTCGGAGACCAGGTTCCGTTTCAGGTCGCGAAATTCGTTGACGATGGAGTTGACCACCTTGGAAGCGGAGGCGCGGGAGGTGCCGGCGTAAACCGCCAGGCATCCACTGTCGCGATAGGGATTCAACTCGCTGAAGATGGAGTACACCAAGCCTTGGCGCTCGCGGATATTCTGGAAAAGCCGCGAACTCATTCCGCCGCCCAGCAGCGTGTTGAGGACGAACGAAGCATAGCGTTTTTCGTGTGAAATCGAATACGAAGGGACTCCGATGCAAATCTGCACCTGCTCCAGGGACTTCTTGTTGCGAAGCATGATGCGCGCCTGCGGATTCGGGGGAAGCTGGTGCAAAGGGTCCGGTTGGGGCTGGAGATGCTGGAAGGTGCTCGCCACCAGGTCCACGAATTGGTCGTGATTAATGCTACCGGCAGCTGAAATCACCATGTTGCATGGAACGAAGCGGGCTCCGTAGTAATCGAAGAGCATTGCCTGGTGGAATCCGCGTACCGTTTCCTTGGTGCCGAGAATGGGCCGGCCCAGAGGGTGACCTTTCCAAAAATTCTGGGTGAAGATCTCATGGACGAGCAAATCGGGATTATCCTCGTCCATTTTGATTTCCTCGAGAATGACTCCCCGCTCCTTGGTGATGTCGGATTCATTGAAAACAGGATTCAGCACCAAGTCGCTGAGTACGTCCATGGCGATCGGCAGGTGTTCATCAAGTACCTTGACGTTGAAACAGACGCATTCTTTGGCGGTGAAGGCATCGAGGTTGCCGCCGATGGAATCGACCTGGCGCGCGATGGCTTCCGCGTTACGGTTCTTGGTGCCCTTAAAAACCATGTGTTCAACGAAATGGGAGATGCCATTGAGATCCAGCGACTCGTGGCGGGAGCCGGTTCGGATCCAAATACCGATCGAGACGGAGCGGATATGCGGCATCTCTTCCGAGATAATCGTCAACCCGTTCGGCAGTTCCGTGCGCCGCAGGCTCCGAAGTTCGTCGACGAACTCTTTTTGCATCTTGGCTCCCTTATGCCTTGAGATAGCAGGCTTGTCGGCTCCCCGACAGCGGGGCGTTGAGTTTTCCAGAATCAAAAAACAGCGAAATGAATGCCGCTACCTTCGCCCCACCATCTAAGATAACAATTCAGACGGCTGAGAGGTGGTTTTAGGGGCTCTGAAATCGCAACCCATACCGGGTTTAGGGCGACGGCACTTTAACTGACTACTGGTTTGATGCATGACGCGGACTTCTGAATTCGAACTATTAGGCCTTAGTTTGCAAGAGCTTACGGCGCTTGCCGAGTCTCAGGAGCAGCCACTCTACCGAGGTGCTCAGCTCTTTGAGGCGATCTACAGGCAGCGCCGGACAAGTATAGCTGAGATCTCGACGTTGCCGGGCCGATTCCGCTCAAGCCTGCTGGCGCAGGGTTTCGAGATCGGCACCCCGACGATCGAACGGCAGTTCACTTCGGTGGACGGCACGGTACGTTACCTGATTCGATTCGGGGACTGGGTGTCCGTAGAAACCGTGTGGATGCCCGAGGGCGATGGCGGCGAGCAAGGAGACGGCAGCGAGGCTGCCGAAGCGCGTACCCGGGCGACGATTTGCATTTCAAGCCAAGCCGGATGCGCCGTCAACTGCCAATTCTGCATGACGGCGCTGTTGGGGCTGCAACGGAATTTGACCGCGGGTGAAATTGTCGGACAGGTCTTGCTGGTGCTGGCCAGCCACGGCGCGGAGCCAGAGCGCGATCGGGTCAACCTGGTGTTTATGGGGCAGGGCGAACCGTTTCTCAACTATGACAACTTTATGAAGGCCGTACGCCTGCTGGTGGAAGGGGTAGGGATTGCGGAGTCGCGGATGACCGTTTCCACCTCCGGAATTCTTCCGCGCTTCGCCGACTTTGGCCGGGAGCCGCTGCGCCCTAAGCTGGCGATTTCACTCAACGGCTCGAATGACGAAGGTCGGTCCCGGGTAATGCCGATCAATCGCAAATGGAACATCGCCACCCTACTGGAAGCGGCCAGAAGTTTCCCGCTGCGGCCACGCGAGCGGATTACGTTCGAGTACGTGCTGCTGGGCGGCGAGAACGATTCGCTGGAAAATGCGAAAGAGTTGGTGGGGTTGCTTCGCGGACTGCCGTCCAAGGTCAACCTGATCGCACTTAATGCCGGACCCGGCATCGCGTTTTCCACGCCCGCCGAGGAGCGGGTGCTTGCCTTTCAAAAGGTGCTCGTTGGCGCTGGCATTCCGGCTTTTATCCGGCGTCCGCGTGGCCGCGATATCTACGCTGCCTGCGGTCAACTGAAACGCACGACCGAGCCGGCTGGAAGTTTGCAGGGTTGAGGCCGCTGCGAGTTTTGCGCAAGCGGCCTGCGGTTGTCAGGAATCGCCGGGGTTGACTAGGTTGTCAGGTTCGTGGCTGCGCTGCTAAATACAGTGTTGATCGCCGTCGATAGGGTTCCGAGCGTGGCGGTTGCTGCCAGAGAAAGCAGAACCAACAGCAGGGCATATTCGGTCAGGTCCTGACCTTCCTCTTCTTTCCAAAGTCGAATCAAGAAACGCTTCATTCTGGGTCCTTATTCCTCGTCCTTCAGGTGACGTTAGCTAGGCGCCACACAAGCGTGGTGCCGCCCGTCTTCCGTTGCATGTGAGACGCCACCCCGCCGGTAGACATTTCTCCAATGCTAAGTAGCTGGGAAGAGCTAAGTTGCTGGATCTGGCGTATGCGGAAGGGCAAATCTGATCTCCCTCACCTTAGTCAAAATGACGTGGCCAGCGAATTTTTTACCAGTTGGAAAACCGAGAGCTAACGCGGAACACCAGTCGGGGCTGATGTTGTGCGGCTGCGCTCGCCGGTCGCGAATGCAACCACTTCGCCAACCAACAGGTTCGCCAACAATTCCCCGGTCGATATTATTGTGCGGCCGCGCCGGTTGCAACAGCAGTCATGTCTGTTGCATCAGGAATGCCTACGTGCGGGGACCATCCGGCGAATGCGAGTACCTGCTTTGTCGAAGCGTTTTCGCGGTTGGGGTAGGCCTCCGCGAGGCGGTCCAATGCGCGTCGAGGCACTCGTGCGCTGGCGATATGTCATCTTCGGATTTTCTCTGCTGCTACTGCTCAGTTTTAGCTTTGGCGGTTCATGGCAGAAGCGGCAAATGAATGAAGCGGAACGATTGCAGCAGGAAGGAAGGTCGGCCGCCGCGCTCAATCTGTTCAAGTCGCTTCTATCGCAAGAGCCTGCGCACAGCGAGGGCGAGCAATCGCAGCTATGGTCCCACATCGGGGAATGCTATTACGCCCTGGAAGAGGTAGGCGAGGCGTTTAACGCGTTCAACCACGCCCTGGAACTCGACTCCAATAACAACACCGCCCGATTGAGGCTGGGAGATATCTACCTGCTGGGCGGCGCCGCCGCGCAGGCCAGCGAAGAGGCGAGGACGGTGATGGCTTCGGCCGGACCGAGCGCCGACGCCTTTGAGCTGCTGGGCAGCGCCGCTGCCGCCGACGAGAATGCATCCGTGGCCATAGAGTCATTTCGCCGTACTCTGCAACTTGACCCTAAGCGAATGAAGGTGGCGGTCTCTTTAGCGCTGCTATTGAACCGCGCAGGCCGAGGCGAGGAAGCCCGGGAGGTATTGAAAGAAGCTGCCGAGGCGCAACCGCGGAGCCCGGCGCCATATCTGGCGCTCGGACGTATTGCCGAAGAAGAGGCGCATGCCGAAGAGGCCGAGCAGGCATATCGGAAGGCTGTCGAACTCGAAGACACGGTGGAAACCAAGCTGCACCTGGCGCAGTTTCTGGAGCGCTCGGCGCGCATGGAAGAGGCGCAGAGGATGCTTGCCGCCGTGGATGCTTCCAGTCCTGAATCGCCACCCGCTCTGGGAGACTTTGAGCTGTTGGCGGGCTATCCCGTGCTGGCTGGCCGCAACTACGCGGGGCATCTACAGGGCAGTCTTGAGCGGGAGCGGGGAACGCGATGGGAGCAGAGGAAGCGATATCGGACACAATTGATCTCGCGTTTGATCGAGGCGGATATCCAGACCTTTCAGCGGAGCGAACCCTCCCAGGTAACGCTTCTGATGAAGTCAGCCCGGGAACATTTGGCGGCCTTCGGCGGCGAACTGGACCCAGCCACGCGGGCGATCTTGTCGGCAGAGCTTGAACTGATCGACGGGGACCT
>JBEKOS010000407.1:0-4500 GCA_049521535.1 Terriglobales bacterium
GGCAATCAGCAGAGACGGGTAGGTGTCCGTAAAAGCGTAGGGCAGCGACGGGTCATTGGGAACATAGTTCGGAAGACCGTAGGCCTTCATGCCGCTGAGGTAGCGATCCAGGGTTTGCCGCACAAGATCAAGCGCCCTCAGCCCCGGTGCGAGCGGCGGAGTGCGCTCTGCCACCGCCGAATATTCAAATACCGTGAAGGCGCAAACGTCGCTAGCCGCATGGTTGGCGAGGGCACGGAAACGAGGATTGAGCTGAAAAATATCCAGCCAATCGCGCCGAAATCCGTCGAAACGGGGGTCTTTGGCAATCTGCGGTAGATTAGGGTAAATGTCCACCACTTCCAGGGTGTACGCAACGTGAGGGGTGGCTGCAGTGGCGCCGGGAATGCTCACTTTCACGAAATCGTTAGCCCGCTTATTCTTCAGTAAGGCATCGTTCACTCGCTCCTCGTCGTGGTGGCGCAAAGCGTCGTATCCTAGCGCCAAACTGTTGCCCGGAGCGGACGTAATTCGAAACGTCCCAGAATTCGGCATGTGCAAAAGCGCCGGCACTCGGATGCTCCCATCATCATTGAAGAAACCCAGCAATGTTGCACGGCTCACGTGAGGGTTAATGTCGAGCAAAAGTGCAGGCGGGGCATTACCCACTGAGTAGAAAGAACTCAGTTTTATCTGGCGGTCCGAGAATTCAAAAGACCAAACCGGCGCGCCGGAGTGTGCACCCGCCGGACGGTATTCGAACTGGCGGCCCATGGCCAGCAGCTCATATGACTTGCCGGGTTTGGCCGGCGCGCGCAACGGATTCTGCATCAGCTTTTTCGTACCCAGCGAATCAACCGCCAATACCGTGAAGGCGGGCTGGTCGGGCGCCAATTCGACGCGCATGAAAGGTGATTGGAAATGCGGGGTGTCACCCGGCTCCTTCGCCATGCCCAACGCTAAAATGAATATGACCGAGATGAGCAGTACCAGTCGCTTAAGCACAATTTGCTCCATAAAGGCAAACTGAAATTCGCTTGCTTGGCCTTCGCGCGAGTGCAAGTATACCAGCTACTTCTGTGGGATAATGGTCAACGCCACATATTTCTCAAGACTGCTGGTGTTCTTTTATGTCTTCTACCGAAAGCAATCCTGAGGCTCGACAATTGCCACAACAAGCCGCCGCAGCCGTATTAGTTGATGCCTCACGCAGGGGGACTTGGGTTTAGCAAACAGGATTGAAACACGCCCTTTCAAGCCAGAATCCAGCCCGCCACAATGCACTGCCCCAGCTGACGGCTACCCGGCATCCCCGGACGGATTTTGGTGCTATATTAAAGTGCGCCTTCAGAGGAGGGCACAGGCTGGGAATCCAAAGGGCATAGAACTTTATCACCACCCTGATGGCAGGAAGCGCCGGCCTTAGATGGGAGTTACAATCAATGATTCACACCGGTCGTCATTTTCTGCAAATTCCGGGCCCAACCAATTGCCCGGATCGAATCCTCCGCGCCATGGATCGCCCGATCATCGACCACCGCGGTCCGGAATTTGCGCAGTTGGCCTTCGAAATTTTGGAAGGGATTCGTCCCATTTTCAAAACCAGTGGCCCGGTCATCGTGTATCCCGGTTCAGGAACGGGCGCTTGGGAGGCGGCCATCGTCAACACGTTGTCCCCTGGTGATCGCGTCGTGATGTTCGAAGTCGGGCACTTTGCGTTTCTGTGGCAGCGCATGGCGCAGAGTCTGGGATTACAGGTTGATAGCGTGCCAGGAGACTGGCGCAGAGGCGCGGACCTGCCTCAGCTCGAAGCACGACTGGCCGCCGATTCGTCGCACCAGATCAAGGCGGTGATGGTGCTTCACAATGAAACCGCCACCGGCGCCACCAGCAACATCGCGGGCGTCCGAAAGATCATGGACGCGGCGCATCATCCCGCTCTGTTGCTGGTTGACGCCATCTCGTCGCTCGGAGCAATCGACCTTCGACACGACGAGTGGGGCATCGATGTCACGATTGCGGGATCGCAGAAAGGGTTGATGCTGCCCCCGGGCATGGGCTTCAACGCGGTTTCCGAAAAGGCGCTCCACGCCAACGAGAGCGCACGCATGCCGCGGGCTTACTGGGACTGGCAAGACGTCCTGAAACAGAACCAGACAGGATTCTTCCCTTACACCCCGGCCACCAATCTCCTTTACGGTTTGCGAGAATCCATTCTCATGCTCAAGGAAGAGGGCTTGGAGAATGTGTTCCGCCGCCATGAACGGCACGCGCAGGCTACCCGCGCGGCGGTTGCACACTGGGGCTTGGAGACCGTCTGCCAGGCGCCGGAAGATTACTCTAGCACCGTCACCGCGGTGTTCACGCCGGAAGGGCACAACGCGGATCATCTCCGCAAACTTATCCTCGAGAATTTTGATTTGGCGCTCGGCGCGGGACTCTCCAAACTGGCTGGCAAGGCTTTCCGGATTGGCCACTTGGGCCATTTCAACGACTTGATGCTGGTGGGAACGCTCGGCGGAGTCGAAATGGGACTTCGCCTCGCCGGAGTGCCGCATAATGAGGGCGGCGTAATGGCGGCGCTGGAACGATTGGCACCTCCGGCGAAAGCCGTGGCCAAGCCGTAGGTCCCCTTGTTTCCCGAAGTGGGACCCGAAAGATTGTTGTATCCGCCCTTCGACCATCGGCAAACTACCTTTCAGTTCATACGGTAAACCGGTTCATGCGTTTGTGGAAGCTCGTGCCCTGGAAAACGAGCTGCGCAGAAGGCTTCGTGGAGAGGTGCGCATCGATACCGGAAGCCGGCACTCTACATAGATCCACACCCATCGACGCAGCGACAGGTCTTCCGTTAAGATAGCGTGAGGTGAAATCACAAACATGGGAATGGACCAAACCGCTGTCTCGCTCATATCCGCTCAGCCTGTATTGAGCACACAGGAAAAAGCCCTCGCCATCAATCTCGACGCCTCGAAGTTCGGGACCTTTGCCGAAATCGGGGCTGGCCAGGAGGTGGCGCGTTGGTTTTTCCATGTGGGCCATGCCTCCGCCACAGTAGCCAAGTCAATGTCGGCATATGACATGGTGATCAGCGACATCGTTTACGGGCCGAGTGACCACTACGTCAGCCGAGCCCGCCTGGAGTCAATGCTGGACCACGAATGGGGGCAGTTGCTGGAGCGCCTTGACCCGGTGCGCGGCGAGCGCAGTGGATTTTTCGTTTTCGCGGATACAGTTACCACACGCAGCCGCACCCGCAATCAGGACGGCCACGGTTGGATGGGCATTCGCTTCCAGGGCGAGCCCCGGGCGCCTTTTTCGCAGATCATCATTCACGTCAACCTGCTGGACCAAGTGCCGGTGAGCGAGCAGGAGGCACTGGGAATTTTGGGGGTCAACCTGGTCTATGGCGCTTTCCACCAGCGGCAACCCGAGGAACTGATGAAGGCTCTGATGGAAGGGCTCAGCCGCCAGCGCGTGGACATCGACATGATCAAATTCTCCGGTGCGACTTTTAAAGATATCGATAACCGGCTGGCCAGTTTACACCTGGTGGAGTTGGGATTGACCGATGCCACGATGTTTACCGCCCAGGGAGAAGTGGTGCAGCCGGCAGAAGTGCTCTACAAGAAACCCGTACTCCTCACGCGGGGAAGGTTTCGCCCCATTACCAACGTCGTGATCGACATGCTGAATCGCGCAGTGGAACGCTTCAAGAAAATCCCCCAGGTGGAAAGCGATCCGGAGATCCTGATGGGGATGACTCTGCGGGATCTGGGCACGGGGCCCGACATCGACCGGCGCGACTTTCTCGATCGCGCCGATATTCTCGCCGCCCTCGGCAAAACCGTGATGGTGTCGAACTATACCCGCTTCGACAACGTCACCAGCTTGCTTCGGCGTTACACGCCAAAGTGGTTGGGATTCGTCATGGGCTTGCCAACGCTGCGAGCCGTGTTCGACGAGAGGTTTTACACCAACCTCCCGGGGGGCATTCTGGAAGGCCTTGGACGGCTGTTTCAAGGGAATGTCCGTCTCTACGTCTACCCAACTCGGGCCCGTTCCGGAGAAGTGGCAACCTCTACCACGCTCGAGGTTGATGGCCAACTGCAACATCTACTCACCTACCTGCGGGAAAGGGGCGAAATCGAAGCCATCGGAAATTTCGATTCGAGGCAACTCCACATGTTGCCCGACGAAGTGCTGGCCGCGATTCAAAACGGGACGCCCGGCTGGGAGCAGTTCCTGCCGCCCCAAGCTACGGAAGTCATCAAACAACGAGCGTTGTTTGGATACCACTCGGCGACTGGAGATAAAACGCCCTGAGATAAGTTCGCGACTGTTCTTCCCGATTGGAATTTGGCGCACCGGAAATCATCCTCACTACTATTCACTTAACACGGGTCGCTGGCTTCACCTGCGCACAGCGCCTTGGAGTGCGGCGGCAGCAGCCACCGCCTTGCTTGTTCAGGAACTTACACGGTTCCCGTATGAACCACAGGCGGAAGGCGGTGGCTGCTG
>JBEKOS010000408.1:0-4463 GCA_049521535.1 Terriglobales bacterium
CAAAGCCGTAAAAATCATCTCTGAGCTTCTGCTTTCCGTCCCCCCAAGCATGCATGGAGCGAGGAATTACCGGCTCATATTTATGGAACGGCCGCTGCCCGAGATTCTCGCCTCTCAGGACGAAATGCTGAAACGCCGCGGGTCACACGACACGGTGGACCATAAACTGCTGACCTCGGCGTTTCGCGACCATATGAGGGAAGTCGTTGCCTGGCTGGAGCAGAGAGAAGACATTGCTGTTTGCCGCATGGGATATCGTAGAGTGCTGAGTGACCCCATCGCTTGCGCTCAAAGCATCCGGGACTTCCTGGGCTTGGACCCGAGCCTGATTTTGGACGCGGAAGCGATGGCCCTGGCAGTTGATCCTTCCCTGTACCGTAATCGTCGCCCTTGACACCGGTACAGTGCTGCTTCCACAACCGCTCGATGCAAGGTTCGGCATAAGATTCAACCAGCGATGACGGACCAGATGCCGTTCAGGTCTCGCTGAGAAACTTTGTTTCCACACAGTCCAATACTTTCTGGAGGCTTTCCGCCAGCGTTTCGCGATCCGTGCGGCATTCCACTTCCGGCGTCAACGGTGGTTCATAGGGATCATCGATCCCGGTAAAGGCGGGGATTTGGCCGGAACGGGCTTTGGCATACAAACCCTTGACGTCCCGTTGCTCACATACCTGCAACGATGCGTTGACATACACCTCGACGAATTCGCCGATCTTCGCCCGTAACTCATCCCGAGTCGTCCGGTACGGCGATATGGCGGAAACCAGCGCAATCACGCCATTCCTGGTCAACAATTCGGCCACAAAGCCGATGCGGCGAATGTTCTCGTCCCGGTCGTGGCGGCTGAAACCCAGATCCTTGCATAGATGCCGCCGAACTTCGTCGCCGTCCAGCAACTCTACCTTGCAGCCCATCGCCCAGAGCCGCTCGTAAACCGCCCGGCTCAGCGTGGTCTTACCGGCCGAGCTTAGCCCCGTAAACCACACCGTCATTCCCCGTGACTGCTTTCCATTCGGAGCGGAGGTCGCGATCCTGGCCGGGGTTCCGTTGCCGGCGCTCTCCCTCAGGGGCTCGAGGATCATTCCGGCCGCAACGGTGTGATTGCGAATGGGATCGATCAAAATGAAACTGCCTGTTCCACGATTCACCGAGTACGGGTCGCAAAAAATGTCCTTGTGGGTTTCAATGTCCACGGTTCCGATTTCGTTCAACGCCAGGCCATCAGCCGGTGATGGTTCGAGTGTTCCTAAATCCACCCTGGACACGATCCGGGATACCTGGGCACAAATCCGCTGAGTTGTATGCTTCAGCAGGTACGGCCGCGCGGAAGCAAGCGGTGTCTCGTCCATCCACACCAGGGCCGCTCTCCATTGCCGCGAGATTACAGGCTGGTCCTCAAGACTGACGATCATGTCGCCCCGGCTAATATCGAGCTCGTCGTCGAGGCGTACTGCAACGGATACCCCGGCCGCCGCATGTTCCTGTTCGCCATCGAAAGCAGGCAGGGAGTGAACTCGAGTCACTTGCCGCGAAGGCAGGACCATCACCGGATCTCCCGGGGCGACGCTCCCCGAGACAATCTGCCCTGCGTAACCGCGGAAATCAGGCTGGCAGCGTATCACGTACTGAACGGGAAGACGAAGGGCCGCGGGGGCCGTGGCTTCGGCGAGAGGCACCGACTCCAGATGTTGCAGTACGGACATGCCCGTGAACCATGGCGTCCGCTCGCTGCGCCGCACGACATTCTCCCCAGCTAGGGCGCTCACCGGAATGCAGCGGCAATCACAACCGTCCAGCCGCTCGACGATTTTCTGCACGTCCTGGGCGATACTTTCGAAAATCTCCCGGCGATAGCCGACCAGGTCCATCTTGTTGATGGCTACCAGCATGGTGCGAATGCCCATCAACCAGGCGAGATAGAGGTGGCGCCGCGTCTGGACCAGCACGCCCCTGCGGGCGTCGAGCAAAAGCAGCGCCAGTTGGGCGGTGGAAGCGCCGGTTGCCATATTGCGAGTGTACTGTTCGTGTCCGGGAGTATCGGCAATGATGAACCGGCGCCGGGAGGTTGAGAAATAGCGATACGCGACATCAATGGTGATGCCCTGCTCGCGCTCCGCGCGCAGTCCATCGGTAATGAAGGCGAAATCGAGGCCACCGCGCGACGCTTTGGCAACTGACGCCAACTGGTCATCGTAAACGGCCGCGCAATCACACAGTAACCGGCCAATCAGAGTCGATTTGCCATCATCGACACTGCCCGCAGTGATAAAGCGGAGTAGATCCATTCAGAAGTAGCCTTCCCTTTTCTTCAATTCCATCGACCCTTCCTGATCGTGGTCGATGACACGGTTCTCGCGCTCCGAACGGCGAAAGCCGCGCAATTCTTCAATCACCTCAGCTACCGTGGCGGCCGTTGAATGGATGGCTCCGGTGCAATACGTGCAACCCAGGGAACGCATGCGGGATATCACCTTTTGCGGGCGCTCTCCGGAATTCAGGGGGAAATCGTGCTCCAGCGACACCATGAGGCCGTCCCTGATCAGCATCTCGCGCTCTTTCGCGAAATACAGCGGCACCACAGGAATGTTCTCGAGCTGGATGTATTCCCAGATATCGAGCTCCGTCCAGTTGGAAAGGGGGAAAACGCGGACGCTCTCGCCCTTGTTGATGGCGCCGTTAAACAGGTTCCAAAGCTCCGGGCGCTGGCTCTTCGGGTCCCACTGGCCATGCCCGTCGCGAACGGAATACACGCGTTCCTTGGCACGGGATTTCTCTTCTTCCCTCCGCGCGCCTCCGATGGCGGCATCGAAGCCGCCTTGGGTAAGGGCTTCGAGCAGCGCCTTGGTCTTGAGAATGGAGCAGCACTTCGAGGGCCCCAGCCGAAATGGGTCCACCCCGAAAGTTGCGGCCTCCGGCGCTGTGTGCACCATGATGGTCAGACCGAGGGCCGCCGCCGTTCGGTCGCGAAACTCGATCATCTCCTGGAACTTGTAGCCCGTGTCGATGTGCAGGAGAGGAAACGGCGGCTTGGCAGGGAAAAAAGCCTTCTGCGCCAGGCGCAGCATCACGGAGGAATCCTTGCCGACGGAGTACAGCATGACCGGTCGCGAGAACTCGGCGGCCACTTCGCGAAATATAAAAATGCTCTCCGCCTCGAGAGCGCGCAGATTTCGTGACATATCAAATCACCCCGTACATCGGTCCCGTAAAAGTATTCTCGAGGAAATTCAAAGTTTCCTCAGGGACTAAAGAGCGTGCGTGAGAACTCCAAAATCAATCCAACGGCCAAACATTGTCACTCTGAGCCCCCTCAAATCCGTGCGGACGCGTTTTCCGCGCGAGATTTGGCGTAGGCGAAGAATCTCTGCATTTTCACTGAATTGCATAGATTCTTCGCTGGCAGCGCGCTCTAACCGCCGTGATTGCTCAGAATGACAATACCGGTGGTTCAGCAATTCAAAAACCGAGTTCTGACACACGCTCTAAGGCCCAGCATCTACGCTGCCTCTATCAGCACAACTGAAAGTGTGCCCGATCTTAAGCCATTCACGAGAGCAATTTGTGAGCTTGCGTTACTCCTCGGGTTATCACTACAAAACGCAATGCTTAATTGTTTCCATCACCGGGGTGGGCGGCTTTTCCCCATGAAACATAAGACCATACCCGTTCGTGAAAGTAGTAAGCGAATGACTTGGTGCAGAACTCCAGAATGCCAATGTCGAGTGAAAGCTTCCACTTTCCCGTGAAGGCGAACACCAAGGCGGAGGTAATTGCTGTCCCCGAGATCCTCCAACTGAGTGCCTTCGCAATGCTGCGACCATGCCGCTCCTTCATAACCTCATTCTACTGTGCCTCGCCAAATTTAAGAGCGCGCGCAAAATACGGGCGGAAGAACGCTATTGAGGATTCGATTCTGCGAATGGTGGCTGAGGATCCGACCTGGGGAGCGCAGGGCATTACGCTGGATGAAACGTACAACTGAGAGAAGTTCCTAGCATTGGCTACCTTCGCCCTGGAAATTGGGCGATTCTCGCTGTTCTCAGCAGCATCAGGACAGAATTTCTCTGCATTCCAGGCAGAATGGCGGAGAGAGAGGGATTCGACTCCGCGAAATAACTTAACTGCTTGACCGCATTGGAGAAAACCAGTAAATCACTGAGTACCTTATATTTAAGGCGGAGTCTCCAAAGTCTCCCTAGTCGCTCGGGTACGCTGCAGTACTCCCCAGAAACGGACACCAAATGGACACCAAATTGGCTCCGAAACCAAAATTCGCAGCCCACCGCTCCCAAAAAAGTGCAAATCCAGCATAGTTCAAAAAGATGTAAGATCGACCTTCTCAAGCCGTTCGAGAAATTCTTTGGCGGCGGCATGGAATCGGATCCTGCGGTTCGCGTTCTCTGACGAATGCCAAAATTTCTCAAAGCGGGATGCCAGTTGCGAGCTCTTGAAAAATGTCG
>JBEKOS010000408.1:4479-7068 GCA_049521535.1 Terriglobales bacterium
TTGAAGACCACCCCCAGAGCATCGTATAAGGGCTTGAGGATGCTCCATTCCCCTTGTTCGCAGGATCCTCGAAACCGCCTTTCGGCTAATCCTGACTGCAGCTTTGAACCGAGCACATCCCACACAAAATGTAATACCAGCCATCGCGCATATCCTCGGTCGCGATCTCCACGCGCCAAATATTGAATCTGCCGTATTAGCCAGTATGGGGCAAGGTAATCACCTAGCATTCGAGAGCCGAAGATGGTTCCATAGTACCGCTCATCGAAGAGTTTCTCCACGCCAGCGGGCAACAATGACGGATCGTAGTGGCATGCCCCTATCGTCTTTGCCAGTTCCTTCTTCGTAATCTGTGTGTATCCTTCTCCGTACCTGCGCCTGGCGGCCCTTTTACTTTCGCTCTTTCGAATGTATTGATATCCAATTTTGCGTAGTTCCCGCTCTAAAAAGATCTGGATTGAGTCATTCGAGACTAGGTCAGATGGCTTGATAGCGTTCTGCCAGTTCGTTGCGCGCACAATTCTACTAACAAGGCGGTCATATTCGTCGTCGCCGTCTGGACCCCGCGGTACACTGATTACGCGCACAAGCACTGTTGCAACCGACGAAGGGACCTCTGAGAGCCTTATGGTGGTTTGCTGTCCGTTTATGATCTGAGCCCTTTCAACTCGGATGACTGTACGCCCAGCCTCCTTTTCGAGCTTCGCGGCGTCGCACACAATGGTTACGCCGTTGTTGTAGTACCAAAAGTTATTTGCCTCATGTTTCAACGATTTGGCTATGGCGTCGTTGATTTCAGTTGAAGGGCCTAGGTCCCCGCGGATATTGCGGGCGAAAATGCGGTTTTCATATCGTTTATAAAGTTCCCCAACGTCTTTTCCGGCCATCGAAAAAATGAATGATTGAATGCCGGTCGTTCCGTCATAGCGATCAATTACGCCCTCCGATTTTGAGATTCCTTGCATAGCTAAGGGGAGAGCTAAGGGAGGAATGGCCGGAACAATGATTGACTCGTAGTCGCGGTACAGTACCGGAATTTGCGAGGAATCAATTACGGAGAGAGTCGCAGGTCTAGACGCGTTGCTGGCAATTTGGATCGCGTCATTGCGGAAGGTTTCTGAGCACCGGCCTGTTGTCACATAGTACATCCGTACCGCATAATGATTTTTGCGAACAGCATGCACCAACTCATCTACGTGCCGCGATGCAACCTCATCTAGACCATTTCGAAACTCGCTCATTTGCTCACTACCATACCAGGGCAGATTTGCGAGCTGGGAAAAAGCGATGAGGTCGTTCCTTTTCTCGCTATGATGCCCAAGGCCTTCGCGGAACTTTCCCTGCACCATGTGGACCTGCCTCGCTGCGCTGTCGACATATACAGCATCGAGGCACTTGTCCCCAGTTGCTCCGGTGAGACACTTGAGCGCTCTGTCTTCCCATTCAAGCAGTTGCGCGAGCAAAAACCAAAGCACGAAGGCGTTGTCGTCTCTCAGGTCGAAGCGGCGCTTGCGAATCTGCTTGATTTCATCGCGTAGGCTTTCAACGATCTCAGTTTTCTTCATCGTATCTCCAAAACGACCGAATTAGCTGAAATACACAGCTCGCGTACCTCTTTGCTTCGTTACTTCCGCTTCGGACTCTTGCCGTCTGACTGGTGCTCCGCAACCCACGCGAGCACCGCCGATTTCGCGAACCGCAAATTCGATTGGATCTTGACGTACGGAATGAGCCCCTTCTGCACATACTTGTAGATCGTTTTGATGTCGATCCGCAAAAGCTCCTCCACCTCTTTGGCGGTCAAGAGTTCCTGCGCTTCCGCAGCCGGCGCCGGTACCGCCGGAACGGTGACGACACCTGCCCGCGATTCCAAGAGCGTTACCGAAGCGAACACGTCTTCCGGCAAAACGAATCGCACCTTTTTCATCTGACTGGGCGTGAGTACCGACTTGGCCCGCGCCCTCACCCGATCGAGCGTGTCCTTGTCCGGCGCAACCAGGAACACATGGTCGTATCCCGCCGCCAGGCACTTTGCCGCATTCTGCAATTCATGCTCGGCCGACGTGGACACCGAAATCTCGCACGCAATGGGAGCACACCCGCTCTTCTCCAGCACGAGATCGATGATGCCCAAACCGTCAAGCACTTCCTTTTCCGTGGTGACCTTGTAGCCGCGTCCCTCAGCCCACCGCTTGATGAGATCCTGCAAATATTTGTGCTGCTCCCCGCCGCGTCCGGGAACTGGTTCCTTTTCAGCCGCTTTGCCTAATACCGCAGATGCCGACCGCTTCGTCTCCGGCTTTGTCTCTTTAGTCTCTCCAGTCTTTCCCTCTTTCGACTCGGCAGCCCCAGACTCGGGTTTCGCCTGCTCAATTGTCGCCGCGACGCTCGCCTGAGGAGTGGCGTACTCCTTCCGCGATAGCGCCGCAATTTCATCCCGCCTTCTTCGCGCAGTTGTCGCATCGATATCCGGCAGCGGCGTTGTCTTCAAATTGAAATCAAATTCTGCCCGCTCGACGCGGGAGAGGGCCTGCCCAACTTGCAGATTCTGGAGGTCTTTGGCGTCGAAGAAAGAGAATCCTTCCGCCA
>JBEKOS010000409.1:0-4456 GCA_049521535.1 Terriglobales bacterium
GCTGCTGCGTCCCTGATCCGGGCCATGTAGCGGTCGATGTCACCCGCATTGCAAACCAGCAAACACCCTGCACGATTTTTCATTCTTGTGCCTCAGCGCACCGCCTCTGATGCGATTTCGCGGCGATAAAGTGCATCCAGCACGTTCTTGCAGTTCTTGGCCATTTCACGGACCTCGACCTCTGTGAAGTCAGGGAATTTGTGCGTGGCGGGGGTGCGGAACTCAACAGCGCGCTTCAGGGCCGGCAGTAATTCAAAAAGCTTTGGGGCCATTTTCGCGACGTGGCTGTGGAACCAGACTTCAGTTTGAACAACGGAGTGCTGGCACTGCTCCAAGGCGTGATGCATGGCGCCAAACTCGATGATTGGCTCTCGATCGGCCACAAATCTGTAAAGTCCTGAGGTTTGTCCATAAGTGCGCTTGTCGTCTTTAACCGTTCTCAAAGCGTCGCTGTTTTTTTGCAGCTCGTCACGAAACGGAATAAACAATCTCATGCGCAGCTCGTGTTCAACACTCAGACCGTATTCTCGAATTGCTTCTGACATCAATCTTGATTCCACGTGTGGTATTGGCGCTACGCTGCTTGCAATAAATGCGGCGGCAATCCACGCCTTCTGAGAGTCAGGAAGCAGTCGCTCAAACGTCGGCCAGACATCGGTGATCAACTTCACAAGGAAATCAAGCTCCCGCGGCTTTTCTGCCAGATATTGACGGACTGCGTGGACGGCACCCTCGCGTATCGTTATGGTTTCACCTAATACTGTCAGGGCGCTAAGTTCCCAACTCTCCATTGGGGAAAGAGTTGACTCGACTTCCATGCGAAGAAACCGTGCCGCCTCTTCGTACTTGCCGTCTTCCGAATACCACTTGGCTATCCACCAATTTATTCCGTAAGGATGTAGGAGAGTCCTTAGTGGCCCTTCGGTCTTTTCCGACAACTGCTTTAGTTGAGCCGCATAGCCGCTTAGGCTTGTGACTGCCGCTTCGGTATCGCCCGCAAGCCTATGGCAAAGCGCACACATAAACGCGACCGGCCAACCCACACCCAAAGGGGTCGGCATCGGCACAATTTCACGTCGCACGCTCTCAAAGGTTTCCGCCGCCACCTGCAGTCGGCCAAGGCAGAATTGCGTCCGCGCCAGCATCGGGCGATACAACCTCATTCGCGCGGGATTCTCCGCAATTCTTTGCAAATGCTCAACTGCCCATTCCAGTCTCTCCCTTTCTTCCTGCTGAAGCCAAACTGCCGTGTTCGGCTCGAATTCGCGGAACAGAGAATTGATGAAGGAGTTCTTTAATACCGTTTGTTCAGGATTATCGGGAGCCGTTGAAGGCTCCCCCGGTTCGTGTTGGTATGGGAGAGGTTCAGGTGGGATGGTCACTGCTTTCGGCTTGCGGGGCTCTATACACCACGCCAACAACCTGGACGATTCTTTCGACGACTCCTGCAGAACTTCGGGCCTAAAGAGGAGAGGGATTCGCGCACCCTCCGTATCCGACCACTCCTCGACGGTAAAGCAATTAGTCCAATAAAACTCGTATTCACCGTCATCAGCTTTGCGGAACTCATAGTCTATTCGCCTGCCGAATACAGACATAAACCAGTATTTGCCGCTTATCTCGTGGAATTCCGAAAGTGGCAAGAGATGCAATTCCGCAATTCTGGCGAATAGAGCCTCAGCAACGGTCCAATTCTCTCCCAAGAACGCATTATGGAGTTCGAATTTGATCAATAGGGGATCGGTAAGTTTATCTGTAACGCAGAGCCCTGTAAGATAACGGAAACAATCACGCCCATGCTTGCCCTCCGGGGTATCATCCAAAAACGGATTGGAAGCAACCACAGTTGCAAGCGGATAAAGCGCAGCGTAGCGAAGCACTCGGCTGGCGGGATCGCTCAGGAGAAGGCCCTCAAAAACGTCTTGCCATAGGTCGATCGCGTCTCCAGCCACTGTTGGGCATGTGATGCTTATTCGAGCCGGTTTTCCGTCTAGGTATGGCGGGTATCCATGCTCTTTGATCAGACCTGCGCATGCATTGATCCAGTTTGTAAGCATTTCGCTCGGCATAAATTCCTCTGGTCACTGTCCCCGCACCAGAATGTCGGAGAATATTTCGTAGCGATACAAAAGTATTCTAGCCGCAATGCCGCTGGCACCGTCCAAAGCGAGTGCCGGGAGTCCAGGCTGCGTCAAAGCGGCCAGCAAGGATTGCGGGGCCTTATGACCTCATGGGCTGCGTTCATTGCTGGAGGGTGGAGGAAAGCACTTGGGGGCGGCGGGGGCGGCGGGACAGACTACAGGTTACTGCGAACCAAATAGGAACGCTGCTTAAAATTCAAGAATG
This sequence comes from Terriglobales bacterium, assembly GCA_049521535.1. Lineage (GTDB taxonomy): Bacteria > Acidobacteriota > Terriglobia > Terriglobales > Acidobacteriaceae > CAZUCM01. The sequence continues at coordinate 2,347 of JBEKOS010000409.1, forward strand.
GCAGAAACACTTCGTCCGTCCCCCCGTCCGGGCCGAAGATGAAGATGCAGGGCGCGCAGCTCGTCCAGATTGGCCGCGCGCAAGCGCTCGAATTCATCCAGCAATTGCGGCAGCAATTTGCCTTCAATCTCGCGCACGTGTCCCCGGCGATCAAACGGCACAAACGTCTCCGTATCGCCCGATTGCAGGATCATCCGCACCCGCGGCATCCAGTCGGTGCGCTCGCCATGAATCAAATGGCCGGCAACCTCAAAAGCACTCCAGGTGTTCTCCCCTTCGTTGCGCGCCGTCAATTCTTCGGGCAGACCGCGCAGCAGCGCATTGAGAGTCGCCGGAGTGCTAGCTAGAAGCGATATGGTGTGTTCCAGATTGGATTTCTCAACATTCATTCGTTACAGGTTTTTCAGCCTTCGCATCTTTGCTTTCCTTCAGAATCAGTGCAAATCGCTCCAAGTCGCCGGCCCATTTTGCGAAGCTAAGCGTCGTATCAATGCCTCGACCGTTGATATCGCCGGTCACCCCGACACGGTCGTTCCGGAGTTCATATTGAAGCAAACGGGGGTCAACGCCAGACTCCTTTACAACAGAATTCAACTGTTCCACAATTCGCGACTGCGAGTCATCCAAAGAGGCCGACGCTGGCGTCGGCACCAAGTAAGACGTGAGATCGGGGCGGGCGGAAGCGCCAGCGATCGTATAGTTTAGGGGGTAAGGGCTAAGGACCGGTGGCGAAGTAGGCATGAGATACTGCGCGAGACCCGGGCGAGTGCCAGCACTTACAATATTCGGGTAAAGGTGCGCGGAGTTAAGAACGGCGTTGGGAATCGGGCCGGCATCCCCAAAAAGATAAGCATTCCGAGTTAATTCCTGAGCCCGTTCAAGGTTTCGTGCAATTTCCAAAACTTCCTCCAAAATGTCGCGCTCGCTACGGGCCACTTCGATACGAGCCGTTTCGGGAAGCAAGCTTCTAAATCCCTCTTCCAGTCTCGGCCACCAAACCTCAAAGACTCTTTCCACACGGGCGTCTTCGAGCCTGAACTCGCCCAAGACGCTATTGAGCGACTTAACCAGCTTAGAGATGTCGTCTTTGGTCGTCCGCGTCAGTTGGAATTGTGCCAGCGGGCCTTCAACATCTGACGGACCGAGGTCGAACAAGACAGGGCATACAAGTGCCGTTCCTATGGTTCTAGAAAGGGCGCCAGCCTCAAACAAAAGCCATTCGGCACGGCGGTTACTCGGTGTTACGCAGATGATGCCAGCCGCGGCGCCCTGCAATCTTTTTGCGATTTCAGGACTCCATCGAACGCCCTTCGCAAGATCTTCCCCTGAAAGCCAAGGCTTAAGTGCTTGGACTACATTGGGCAGCCAATCCCAGAGTACCTTTGCAGCAGCTAGGCTTTTCGGACCTGACCAGCTAATGAAAACTTCTTTTGAGCTTGCGATCTGCTTTTCATCGGGCATAATAATTACGAAGTCTATCCCTCTTAAACACCGGCGGCAACTGCGCAAAATGGGTACGCTGTCCAAGCGCTGCCTCAGCGGCCCAGAGGCAGCGAGAGGCGTACAACCGCGGAGGAGCAAAATCACCGCAAGGAACGAAACGCGTCGAGCGTGCATTTTCGCCAAATTCCGATGGCACGTGTATGTTTGATTTGGAAACCCGTGACAGATAGCCCGTTTTCGTTGTTTTCGGCGGAACCGGAAACGAGCTATCCGTCCCGCATTTCCCATCCATCCCCCCATCCCCCTTCGCTCCGACCTGCCAAGACCGGACGCTTACGTGGAGGCGGTGCGCTACCTTATTGCTTATGGGACAATTTGTCCTGAACTCGGAGGAATGCAAACATGCTTCTTTACACAGATCGAAATGATGAATGGCTCAAGTTCCCGGCTCGCTGTATCGAAGACATTGAATTGCCGGAACAGGCATTTAGGGCCGACTTCGAGCTAGGAGAGCGGTATCAGGACTTTACGAAAGGTCTAGTTCGCATCTCGCTACTTGGAGTTGCAGGTTACGGCTTCCTCATAAGAGAGGTCCTCGGCGAAAAACATATGGGCACCATTACGAGCGGCCCGAAATTCGCATTCATGGTCGTTGGTCTAATTTGCC
>JBEKOS010000410.1:0-4449 GCA_049521535.1 Terriglobales bacterium
TTTTCGATACATCATTTGATCTTCCCCAAGGGTGACTTGTCTCAAAGCCACGAACTATGAACGCCCAGTCCGCAGGGCTAATTAATGAGCGTGCGTGAGAACTCAATTTGTAGCCGTCCCGCTGCCATGCTGAAGCCCGCCAACGCCAGAGGCGTTCTTAGCCGCGCGGATTTGGTGGTCATCAGAATGACAAATGCTGGGAGCTGCACAGATATTCGGGATCTCACGCAACCTCTAAAGCCCGGTTCCACCATCGCGATTACGCATTCCGGCATCCATCGCCTGATTGGCCAGGCGGTCCGCTTCATGATTGCCTTCTCGGCGCACGTGTTCAATGCGGAACCACTGCAAATCGCGAATCAGCGCCAGCGCCCGTTCGTACAATGGCCGCAGACCAGGGTTGCGGACCTTGTATCTACCTCTTATTTGAAAAACCAACAGTTCCGAATCGCTGTAAACGTGAAGTGACGACAGTCCGTGCTCCAATGCATAATCCAGAGCAGCAACCAGTCCCGAATACTCGGCGAAGTTGTTGGTCTGGCGCCCCAGGTAGCAGCTCAGTCGGGCAATCGTCTGGCCCTGGTGATCTTCAAGCAAGACACCATAGCCTGCCGGTCCGGGATTTCCCCGCGAACCGCCATCAATGTGAGCACTGGTGACCGCCGACTTCTCCGGCTGAGCGGGTCTTGTGCGCTCGCTCGGAAAGAGTTCGCCGCTGGTGGAGGGATGTTTTTGGACAGGCATGGAAAATAGTTGGGATAGCGGGTTAGGATTCCCGCCGACTCCGCAAAATCAAACACGGATTACGACGGATTCAAACCCATTGTCACAGATTGAAACAAAGGCTCTAGTTTCGACACATCCAATTTTGATCGCTATACGATTAGGGTCGTCCGGCTCAGCGGTTAGATTCGTGCGCGAAATTTCTTACCGGCCAATCGAAAGCCGCATCGCCAACCGTTCCGGCAATTGCGCCTCGAGAATCCGCCGCTTCGCGCCTTCGACATCATAGGGTACTCGAAAGAACTGAATGGCCCGCGCATCACTGTCCAACCAGGCGAACCCCGCGCGCCAATCTCCATCTCGCGGCTGACCAACCGAACCAGGGTTAATCAGATAACGGGCTCTCTGGTTGAGGCGCAATTCGCTCGAATCGCAGACGTCACCATGATCGATCTGCGGATGAAGCTCGCTGCCGCGGTCGCGATAGAGTGAAAATCCGCCCTGCAGGTGGCTGTGCCCGAAAAAGGTGAGCGGCACCGGGAAGCCAAGCAGCGGTTCCAGTGCGTCGGCAACGCCGATCAAGTACTCGTCCTCATCCAGGGGAGAGCCGTGCACGAACTGCACGTCCGCAAGACCATCGACAGAAATAGGCCCATGGGGAAGACTGCGCAACCATTCCAGGTTTTCCGGTGTCAGTGAACTGTGCGTCCAGTTGGCCGCCATTGCGGCCACCGGATTAAATCCTTCCACGCCGGAAACGCCGGAGCAGGCACGATCATGGTTGCCGCGAACGTGGAACCGGCAAACTTCCCGGACGCGCTCGACGGTTTCATTAGGACTGGCGCCGTAGCCGACCACGTCGCCCAGGTTGACCGCCACATCGAATGGCGGCGACGCCTCAAGGCAAGCCTCAAGAGCTTCAAGATTACCGTGAACATCGCTGATTAGAAGTACTCGCAAGCTGGAGACCAATGGGGGATTATAACCGTTTAGGCGATCTTTGACTCTCCAAGAACCAATGGCAGCTCAGTTTGCCCGTGTCCACACTTCTGTCCTGCCAATTAGGGAAATGCCAACATAACCCCTCAGCCTCAGTTCGTTCGGCGAAACCATCGTGATCTTTCCGCTGTATGTCTTTCCGGATTTCGGGTCGTAGATTTTGCCGTTTGTCCAGAAGCCATCCTTTTCGGGCTCAAAATCGTGCATAATCTCCATGCCAAGCACCGGCGTCTTTCTCAGGTTGACATCGGGATTGTTGTGGTCCACCTTGGGAGTACCGGGAGTGCCCTCCTTGGAGCCCACGGGATAATTCGGCTCTCGGAGCCAGACAATTTTCCCACAGTATTTTTGCCCGCACTGAGAGATTTCGATTCTGGCATCCTTGTCTTGATTGAGCCAGGAGCCGGCAATGTCCCCACCGCCCGCCAGGCAGGGGGCAACAGTAATCAGGAGTAATAGCAGCGAAACCGATATGGCCTTCATTCAAGTCACCTCGACCGCAGCGCAAGGAACAGCGCAGCCACTCCGAGAAAGTATAGTGGATAACCGAGTTGCGCTTGCCACACCACCTCGCTGGTCCCGGCACTCTCCTACTGAACCGGGGTGAGGCTCAATTTGTCCGCGTCCACACCTCGGTGCGGCCGAAAATCGAAAAGGCGATGTAACCGCGCAGGTTCAATTGATTCGGCGAGTCCATCGTCATTCTGGCACTGTAGGTCTTTCCATTATCAGGATCATAAACCGTCCCGTTCTTCCAGAGCCCGGCACCGTCGTATTCAAAATCCCGCATCATCTGCAGATCCAGCAGGGGTGTCTTTCGCAGGGCCGGATCGGGATTACTGCGGTCGACCTTATTCTGACCGGGAGGCCCATAGGGCGAGTTCGCCGGATATCTTGGCTCGATCAGCCAAACAATCTTGCCGCAGTATTTTTGCCCACACTTAAAGATCTGGATCTTCGCATCCTTGCCCGTGTCAAGCCATACACCTACGATATCGTCGCTGGCGGCGAAACCGGGGGTCACCACGAGAACCAAAACGAGCAGCAAAAAGAGCGCAATTTTCATTTTCACTTCCTTTATGAATATTCGATTAACGGGAAACTTCCGGTCGATCAACGGGCGGAAGCTGAACTACCTGCGGCGAGGTCGAACCTGAAATCTGCACACCCCTGATGTTGCAAGTGCATACTTATAGATAACATGATTTATCAACAGCGTCTATCCATTTGCACCAGGGGGCATCGCGATATGCACGACCTGACACGATTCGTCGCCAATATCGTCTCTGCGTCGGGTGTAGTGACCGGAACAGTAAATGTATTTAATGTCGGCAGCACCGCCGCGATCGGCGCCATTGAATTTGAACCGGGTCTGCAGCACGATCTGCCAGAGGTCCTGGACAAACTCATCCCGCCTGGTCGCAACTACGGCCATGAACAGGCATGGCACGACGGCAACGGACACTCGCACCTGCAGGCGACCCTATTGGGACCATCCCTCACCGTTCCAGTTGCCGAAGGAAAGCCAGAACTCGGGATCTGGCAGCAAATCATCTTGCTGGAATGTGATGTGCGTGGCCGCGAGCGTACGATTGTGGTCACGGTGAGCGGAGAGTAGCGACTAAAGCCCCTTCCTGCGCAAGAAGTCTCCCGTCACTTCCCTTGCATCGCGGTGTTGCGCATCGACGGCATAGTTCATGGCGCGCATGTCCTCGTCGCTGATTTTTCCGGCCAACCCAGAGAGTGCAGCCCCAAGCGCCGGATATCGCTGGAGCGTCTGTTTCCGAACGATGGGCACCGCGTCGTAAGGAGGGAAATACTGCTTGTCATCATCGAGAACGCGCAGGTCCAGCCTTGGGATCAAGCCATCCGTGGCTGAGCCGGCGATCAAATCGACCTGCTTCGTTTCGAGCGCGCGATAGAGCAGTCCCAGGTCCATAGCGCGCGGCGCTTCGGCAAAATGCAGATTGTAGGTGTTGGCGAGCCCGGGAAAACCGTCAGCGCGCTCCATGAACTCGTAACCGAAACCGGCCCGCCATTTAGGCGCCACCCTGGCCGCGTCAGAAATCGTTACCAACTGCAGAGTCCGTGCGTCCTCGCCGCGGACCACGATGGCAAAGGTGTTATTGAACCCAAGCGGAGGAGTTACCTCCAAACTAAACCGGCGCGCATACTCCTCCCGCACGCGCTGATACACTGCCGCATGATCGGGGGCTAGCGGCTGCTTCAAGATGGCAGCCAGCGCCGTCCCTGTGTATTCCACGTACATGTCAATCCGGCCAGCCAACAGGGCCTGATGGCAGACGTATGTCCCCGCGAGATAAAAGCGACGCTCGACCGGCAGGCCCTGATGCTCCAGATACTGCGCCAACAATTCGCCCAAGACTGCTTGTTCGGTGAAATTCTTGGAGCCGATCACAATGCGCTGGTGTGCGGGACGGCAGGCGACCAGAGCAATGAGCAACAAGCAGCAAGCAGCAAGCCGGAAAAGACGGCTGCGAGGTATCACGGCTGGCTTGCGGGCCTTAAGCATATTGGCTTGTTGCTGGTTGCTTCCTGCTTACTGCTTGCCACTTGCCGCGGGCGGCGCGTCGCTGATCACTTGCCGTTTCTAGCTTCATTGCCTCACGCGCAAGAGTCTCTCGAGGCCGCCCAGCCCATAGTCCGCGATCAGCGCCAGGAGAGCGGCAGGAATTGCTCCCGCCAGGATCAATCGGTCGTCCACCA
>JBEKOS010000411.1:0-4438 GCA_049521535.1 Terriglobales bacterium
CCACGGTTGCGAAGAAGCAGGAAGACCGCCCCGCAAACGCGCCCACATTGCGGCGTCCCGGAGAAGAGCCGCCGCCGGGTTCGAATCCCAGCAGCGCTCCCCCGGCATCGCCGCCGCAACTGATTGGCGGAAATGGATCAGACCTCAACTGGAGCCCGTCCTGAAGGCTACGGAAATACGGTAGTCGCTCAATTTGACGATACGCCTCGGAAAAGCCTGAACCACGAAGGGCACGAAGTTGCACGAAGGCTCTTGTATGTGTCTTTTCCCTCGTGTGCCTTCGTGGCGCAAAAGGCGAAACAAGCCAATGGGGATTTACTTGGCAGCCGCAGCCGGTTTCAGCACTGCCGTATTGCGCTCGTCCGATGCGATCATGCGGTAGAATTTCTTCAATTCATCCAACTTGCTGACGGGGATGCTGAGCTCTTTGATTTCCATGCTCCGCGTATAGTGCAAGGCTTGCCCGTTCAGCTCGGTCTTACTGTGATAGCTGCCGAAGCTGAAGTCGGCATCGGTTGGAGGCGGTAACTCATCCACCTCGTAGCCCGCAGGAAGCGCGATATCGAAGGTGTCGGTGTCGCGGTAAGGCGCTTCGAACTCGAGGGGAAATTTGCGCGCTTCCCTGGTTTCCAGCACTCCCGACGACTTGACCCCCAGCACGCGCGGCCGTACCAGCAGCAGATTTCCTGCAACTTTGGCGTAGTTGTCTGACACGAAGGAATAGTTGAAGCCGAAGGGCTGGTCGGTCTGTTCGAGGTTGACCAAACTGGCGTGCGCAATTTGAAAGCTGGAGAGCGATCCAGCCAGAAGAGTCTCAATCGGTTTAATGCGGTCGGTGTTCTTGGTTACGGTATGTAACCAATGCCTTTCTGAGCTAGCGCGATCGCCCAGTCGCACTTCTTCAACGTCACCCTTCAACTTTCCGGTTGTGTCGAGCGTGAGCTTGCCGACGCGCTGGATACTGTTCATGGCCGACGGCTGTTGTGGCAACTCGACCAGTTCGCCGCCATCGGGCGTGACCAGCAAACCGTAATTGGCTTGGAGGTAACCTCCGATCTGGCCAAAAGGCGTCAAGTCATTGGTCGGGTCGAAGAAAAGAATTCTGCCTAACTTGGGATGTTGCATCACGGCAATCAGCGATGGATCCTTGATCTCATCCGGCAGCTTGATGGCGAGAATCACGTGGTTAAAACCGTTGTGAGCCGGTGTGTCATGGGTGACCGCACCGCGAGCGTTGTTGATCACCACCGGATAAGAGGCGACGCCAATCTCGCGCAGCATGGTGTGCATCAGGGTCGCTTTGTCTTTACAGTCTCCGTAACGGTGGGAGAAAACATCTGGAGCGGCGTGGGGCTGCCACCCGCCGATACCCAGTTCGATGGCTACATAACGAATATCGTGTTGCGCGAACCCGGCAATGGCCTGCATCTTCGCGAGCAGTGCGGGCTTCGCCGCCACCAGGCTGTTGACCTCTTGCTTGATCGCTTCCGATGCCTCCGTCTGACCGCTGTAAAGGCTCCCGTACCAGGTGCCCATGCCCTGCCAATTCAGAAATTCGTTTTTTCGAGATGTGCCGCCGGCTGGGAAAAAAGACACGATCATCTGGCCGGCTACTCCGCTTAGCGGAGGCATGTCCGGTTCATGCCGGATCGCTTTCACATCGCTGACCACCCACTGCGATAGATTGCCGCCTTCAGTTGGCTTCACCTCGGGATAGGAGAGCCACGAGGCCTTGTACTCCCAGCCGGGGGGAAGCTGCAACGTAAAATGACTTTCTCGCACCGGATCATGTCCCTGGAAGTCCCAGGTATTCTGCAGCCAGAAGGGGCGCTCCTCCACCTCGTATTCGTAGCCAACAATGTTGCCGGGGTCGGGAGCGGGAATGTTGAGCACTCGGAACTTCACATCCGACACCAATTCTCCGCCGGAAATTGGGGGCGAGACATCGAGTCCATCTTTGTCCTTCACTTCATAATCCTTGCCCTGTGCCGGAATGCACCAGCCATGCAGATTCTTGATCTTCCGATCGCGATTGAAAAAGACAGCGACGGTGCCACGCTCGCGCCCTTCGGGCCGCAGAATCTTGTAAGCTTCGCGTATCTGGACCCGGGTTTTGTCCACGGAGAGCACCGACACGTTGGTTTCGGAGTACAGCAACACGGCGTCGGTCTTCTCGTCATAGGGAGGCACGGTAACCCCGACGAGTGCGTGCATCCAAGCAGGAGCGTCTCCGGCTGCAGCTTTTGGCGGCATCGCCAGAAACCATAGCGCAACCGCAAAGAAAACGATCGGTCGATGCCAATTCCTATCTTTTTGTGTTACTCGTTTTGTTACTCGTTCTCTTACGCGGTCAGTTGCTGGCATGGATCTCCCCCGGCTGTACTACAATTTGCTCGCCATCGCCGGTCCTTACGACCTGGAAGAAATTCCGCAAGGCGGTGTAGTATTTCTGCTCTAACAGCAAAACGTCGATGCTTAACTTTCTAGTGAGGCGCAGCGCCCCCGGGAGTTGCTCTACCTTCAGCGTGAACGCGACGACGTGTCCGTCTTTATTCTGGGGCGTCGGCACACTACTTACCTGCCAGCCTGGGGGGAGTTCAACGGTTATGTCATCCGATTTTTCGTGCGGGTATTCAAAATAGATGGGGTGCACGCGGTTGGCGTGTTCGAAGAGTCCCTTTTCGCCAGCGGTAAAGATGGCTGCGGGAATCATCACTTTCTTACCGGCATTCGCGGCCCATGCGGGAATCTTCAGAGTGAATTCGGCAACCAGAGGCGTTTCTGAACTGGACCAATCCGGTTTGTTGGTTAGTTCCGCTTCTGACGCCACCGCGATCTGTGAGGTGACCCACGCCTCCAGATACTTCTTGCGCGCCAATTCGTCGGCGTGCCGCTCGTCCAGTCGGTGGTACATGGCTTCCAGCCCAACGTAAGTGACCGTCAGCTTCCCTTCCAGATCGCCCATGTCGGAGAGCGAGAGCTTTCCCACGCGTTCGATGCGTGATTCCGAAGCTTCCGGGAGCGGGGTATGAATCCAAGTTCCTCCATCCTTGTCGAGACGCAAACCTGTCACACCCGTGTCCACCCAGGGCAGCATTCCGTAAGGCGTAAACTCGTCTCCAGGATCAAAAAAAAGGTCTTTCCCGTTCAGCTTGACGAGCACAAGGTTGGAGTCCAATTTTGCGCTTTGCATCGTCACGGGAGTGAAAAAATACTCGCGACGGCCGGAAACCCAGCATCCGTAGGCTTCAAAACCTGTGGCTCGCGCCAGGCCAAGGAACAGCCAGGTCAGCTGGATGGCGTTACCGTGGCCGCGCTTCCACACATCCTCGACGTTTTCTGCCGGCTTCTCCTTTTCCCGCTTCAGTTCCTGCGCGGTTTTCTCCAGTTCGTAGGATGTATTCCTGATCTGCTGCACGCGGTTGTAGATTTTTCGCAGTTTCACGTCCGGCGAGTCGTTCGGCGAGACAATTTGCGCGACCGCCTGCTCCATGGCCTTTTGCTTGCCGACAAAACTTTCGAATTGGTCATTGCGCCTCTTGCCGATGTGCTTCCAGAAACTGGCCTGGTCCTTCTCGGGAGTTCCTTCTTCGTAGATGAAATCCACGCGCGACTTCAATTCGTTGGCGGGAGGCATGTAGTCTTCGGTCTGGAAAGCCGGTACATTGTTGACCTCCAGTCGTACGACGTGGTCACGCCCTTCTTGCGGAGGACTTGCGCCCGCGGGCAATCCCTGCCAGCTAAAACGCAGCGAAAACGGATAATAAGTGTTCTGATAGCGCCTTAGGGAAAATTGGGCTTTTTTTGTGAATAACTCATCGCTCAGAATCCAGTGGGAATCGAAGACGTAGTGCTCCTGCAAATCCACCGTATAGAAGTACTCGACGATGCCCCCGACCTGCACATCGGGCAGTGTAAAGGTCTTGGCCAAATACCTCACTCCTCGCCCTTTCGCCAGCTCCTTTTCGTAGGCCTGGCCTGCGAAGTTTACGATCGAGCCATCGGGCTTGATGGTTCGACCCTTCATGTTCACGATGTCGCCATTTCCCTTGAAGAAGGGGATCTCGACATCGGCATATTTACGGCCTTCCTCGGTCAGAATCTTGATGCGAACGTAATTGTCTTCGTGGGGCGTGAAGCCGCTGTCATCCCGGTCGACCTGGCGATACAAGATGATCGCGGACGCTCCGGGGGCGAGCGGTTCGCTGGTCATTTTCAGTTCATCCTGCGAAACCGGCTGGAATCCCACACTCGCCTGCGCGCGGGTCGTTGTTAAGACACAGATTGTTAAGACACAGAGCGCCAGTCCTAACACTGCCCACTTCCCTAACCGGAACATGTCAGATCTCCCAAGGTGAATGCAGGGTCAATAGAAGCGAGAAGCAAGATTCGTTGCGGGAGGGAATCAGGTGCTCCAGGGGGACAAATGAACTTCGTG
>JBEKOS010000412.1:0-4433 GCA_049521535.1 Terriglobales bacterium
TGCTCGATCGAGCGGCCTCCGGCTTCTTCCAGTACTCCGGCGATCAGTTTTGCCTTGAGTTGCGGCGTCAGTTCAGGAGTGCCGAGGTCCCCCCACCAAGTCGCAAATGGTCCCGCCAAGTGATCAAGGAAATGTTGCAGACCGCCCTTTCCGCCTCCCAGGTGGAACAGCAGATTCGGCCCCATTATGCCCCAGCGAAGCCCCGGGCCCCAGCATACTGCCGCATCCACGTCAGCGACGCTGAGCACGCCCTCCGCAACAAGATGGATAGCCTCGCGCCAAAGCGCTGCCTGAAGCCGGTTCGCGGCATGCCCGGGAACTTCTTTCCGGATGTGGATAGGATGTTTTCCCAAGGCCGCATAAAACTTCAAGGTTCGCTCGATGTTTTCCTGCGAAACTTTTGTCCCACCGACAACTTCGACCAACGGAATCAGATGTGGCGGGTTGAACGGGTGGCCGATTACGCAGCGCTCCGGGTGCTTGCAGTGAGAGACGATAGCGCTGATTTTCAGTCCTGACGAACTGGAGGCAATCACCACGCTGGGCGGCAGAACGGCATCCATATGGGCAAACAGTTTGATTTTGAGGTCGATGCGTTCAGGAGCGCTTTCCTGAACAAACTGCGCCCCGGCGATTGTCTTTTCGAGGTCGGTGTCAAAGCATAAATGGTCGCGCGAAGCCCCGGGCGAGAGTCCCAGACTTTCCAGCGCCGGCCATGCGCGGTCGACAAACGACCGCAGTGCGGCTTCGGCGCCCGGAGCCGGATCGGTTGCAGACACCTCAAGTCCGCGGCTCAAGAAAAATGCCGCCCAACTCGCCCCCACGACGCCGGTTCCCACCACGGCTACCCGGTGAATTCCACTCTGTGTTTCCATAGCTGAGTCTCGCTCCTTGCAAGGTCTGGTTCCGTTGGAAACGGGGCGCAAGTGTATCGCAAACGGCGGCGATTGTGGAGAGGATTTGCGAACCCGCAACGGCGTCGCGGTTCGCGCTACAATAGAGTGTTCCAGCCGAGGCCACGTGTCGCTCGCATTCAAGGCAGAGTTGCCGCCTGCGAGGGTGGTCAATGCAAGGAGATACTGACAACTGGGGAGAGAAGTTATATGTCGGAGAATAATGGAAGCTCCGGTCTGCGGCTGAAGACCGGTCTGGCCGAGATGCTGAAGGGCGGCGTAATCATGGACGTGATGAACGCCGAGCAGGCCGAGGTTGCCGAAAAAGCCGGGGCAACATCAGTGATGGCACTGGAACGTGTGCCAGCCATGATTCGCGCCGAAGGTGGTGTGGCGCGTATGGCTTCGCCGCTGAAAATAAAGGAAATCATGGCCGTGGTGTCGATTCCGGTCATGGCCAAGTGCCGCATCGGCCACTTCGCCGAGGCGCAAATCCTGCAGGAGCTGGGAGTCGATTACATTGATGAGTCCGAGGTGCTTACCCCGGCGGACGAAGAGCACCACGTGGACAAGCATGCGTTTACCACTCCGTTTGTATGCGGGGCGCGTAACCTGGGTGAGGCGCTTAGGCGTATCGCCGAAGGCGCGGCCATGATCCGCACCAAAGGGGAAGCGGGCACCGGCGATGTTGTTCACGCCGTCAAGCACATGCGGCAAATCGTGAAGGAAATGAAGCAGTTGACCGTCATGAGCGAACAAGAGTTGTTTGCGGCGGCCAAAAACCACCAAGCTCCTTACGAGCTGGTTCGCATGGTAGCCAAGGCAGGCAAACTGCCCGTGCCGAATTTTTCCGCGGGCGGCATCGCCACTCCGGCAGACGCTTCTCTGATGATGCAACTTGGCGCCGAGGCGATCTTTGTCGGCAGCGGCATCTTCATGAAGGATGGCGCAACCCCTCTCGACATGCACGACCGCGCGCAGCGCGAAGAAGCCGAGAGCCGGGCCAAGGCGATCGTGATCGCTACCACTCACTACAACGATGCCAAAGTGCTGGCCGAGGTGAGCGAACAAGTTAAGGGCTCGATGAAAGGACTGGCGATTTCGGCAATCGCGGAAAGCGATATGCTGCAAACGCGGGGCTGGTAAGCTTCGATCTCCCCAACGCGCGCGACTACGGCGCCTGCTTGGGACCCGGGGAATTCCGGGAATGTTTTGAATTGACGATCAACAAGAGGGCGCATGCGAGTGCGCCCTTTGCATTTCCGCCCCAACACGCGCACCCGGGAGCTCTTCTGATATTTACGGACATGACTGTAGGCTGTGCAGGGTTGTTGCCCATGACGCGTGTCGGGGACCCGGTCGGGGATCACACATGGTTGCGACGCGGATCACTGTATGAGGTTCGGCACAGCATGGACACTGGAAGGGTAAAGGAGCCATTCAGATGATTCCAACGCTTGGAACGATTCTTTCGATGCTGCTGCCGGCCGCCGCCGTGGCGGGAACACAAACCGCGGACAAGGGCAGCCCGCGCACGCTTGAAAACCTGCAAGCCGCCTTCGATGGCGAGAGCAACGCGCGCAATAAGTATCTTGCGTTCGCTAAGAAGGCCGTAGAAGAAGGGTACGGCGAAGTGGCCAGCCTGTTCCGCGCCGCCGCCAAGGCAGAAGAGATTCATGCCCACAATCATGGCGTCGTAATTCGCTCCCTTGGCGCCGAGCCTAAAGCTGACATTCAGGCGCCGGAGGTTAAGTCCACCCGGGAAAACCTGGCTGTCGCGATCGCGGGCGAGACTTACGAGCGCGACACGATGTATCCTGAATTCATTGCCGAAGCAAAAGCGGCAAAGAACTCCGACGCCCTGCGGACCTTCACCTTTGCCATTAAGACTGAAGCCGAACACGCTCGCCTTTATACGGAAGCGCTGAACAAACTGGAGACCTTGAAGGGCGCCAGCAGGCAGTATTTTGTTTGCGCGGTGTGCGGCTACACCACGGAGAACCTCAACTTCCTGCGTTGCCTGGTTTGCGGGGTAGCAAAAGAAGAGTACATTCGCGTGAGCTAGGGCCACCGCTTCGCGTTAACTCGTGAGTGTCATCCTGAGTGGAGCGAAGGATCTGCTTTGTCCCGGGCCGCAAAGCAAAAGCAGGTTCTTCGCTCCCTTTTGCTTGCCTGGAATCTCAGCCGGGCCGTCCCAAAATCCCCAAGATGAAGACGGCACTTAGGTGAGGGCGACCTTTCCTGAAATCTCCAGACCGGTGCGGCGCAGCAAAGCGGCAACGGTATCCTCGTTCAGGCGGGTGGCATCGTACTCCACCCGAACCGATCTCGCCGCTTCGTCGAAGCGGATTCCACGAACGCCATATACTTCGCGGACATAGTCCAACGCCCGCATCGTTGTTTCGGTTGGCGTCATCCCGTAGTTGAAGCAAACATCCACAGAGGTCATGGGCGGCTGGTCCTTGGAGAGTACGAAGGCAAATCAGAACCCTCGTACGATCAACTTACGTCTTACTATATAGCAAGAGGCCAGAGTAAAGCAGCACGAGGGCGAAAGCTCATCGCTGACTGACATGGAACAGGAAGAGCGAGTGAACAACGTTCAAATCGATGCAACCCGGAGCAAAGATCCGGTGTGCGGGATGATGGTGGACCCAGCCACAGCTCGCGGCGGCAGCCACGTGCATAAAGAGAAAACCTATTATTTCTGCAATCCGCGCTGCCGCGAACGGTTTGCGGCTGATCCGGAGAAGTATCTGGACCCCGCTTACAAGCCCGGCGGAATGAGCGGCATGGTACAACTGGGCGGAACCTCAGCCCAGCAGATGCAACAACCGGGGACGCCGGGGGCCCCGATTGCGCCCGCACCCAAGCCCGCTACTGCTGCAACCGCCGCGGGTGCACCCTTACCGCACGACCAACCGATTGAGAAAGCGATCTCCATAGCGGCCGAACCTGCCGTACCGCAGCAAGGGATTTATACCTGTCCGATGGACCCCGAGGTGCGGCAGAGCGGACCCGGCATTTGTCCGGTCTGCGGCATGGCATTGGAGCCGGAAACGTTGGAGCTGCCGACGTTCAAGACCGAGTATGTCTGCCCGATGCATCCGGAAGTGGTCCGGGACGAACCGGGTGTATGTCCGATTTGCGGCATGGCGCTGGAGTCTCGAACCGCATCCGCCGCGCCACCGGAAAACCCTGAACTCCGCGACATGAGTCGTCGGCTCAAAGTGTCACTCTGGCTGGGTGTGCCGCTGCTGACGATTGCCATGGCGCACATGGCGAGGCCGCTGGCACATGCGGTCAGGGCAGACCTGGTGGCGTGGATCGAGTTGCTGCTGGCCAGTCCGATTGTGGTCTGGTGCGGCCTGCCGTTTTTCGAGCGGGCGCGCAATTCGTTCCGCCTCCGTAGCCCCAACATGTTCACCCTGATTGGCATTGGCGTGGGGGCCGCTTACGGATACAGCGTACTCGCCACCTTGTTGCCGGGCATTTTCCCAGGCTCGTTGCGCGGAGACTACGGGCAGCCGCCAGTCTACT
>JBEKOS010000413.1:0-4431 GCA_049521535.1 Terriglobales bacterium
TTCCTGACAACTACGCCGCGGCATCCCTTAGTTTAGTGACCGCACGAGGTGGGTATAGGTCCCCTGTCTGCATGCACATAGAGGGATATTCGCTACGACTACGATTTGGCCACTCGACTGCGACCAAGGCCTGCGAACCTTGGGAGATGCCCGCTCATTTGAACGTCACGAAGCGGGAAGCGATGCGACCGATGAAGTTCTTTCTGGCCGGGTTGCCGATGTGCGCCATTGGCGGCGCGTTGGTATTTGCTGGATTGCGGGTAGGGCCTCTCTGGTTCACCTGGATAGTGGGGCCAATCCTCTGGTACCTCGGCTTGTCTCTCACGTTCGTAGGTGCAATCATGAAAGTCCTCAGCACCGTCTCCGCCAGAAAGCGCGCACCCAAGTGCGTCGCAGAAATCCTGCCGATCAGGGATTCCTCCAAGCGCTTGGTGGCACAGGCGCGTTTCACTTCGTATTTCAGCAAGCTGATTACCCTCAAGCTGCGAGCGCGGTCCCTGCCGCATGACGTGATGGAAAGCCTTCGGCAGGAGATTGACGGGCGGGTGCTGGATGCGCTGAACGGCAATCATGGGATTCAGTCGACCGAGGGACTTGGGGCGCACGTCAACACCGCCTGCAATCACGTACTGCGGGAGTATTATCGGCACTCGGCGCCGACGCGGCACGAAGGCCTGCACGATCGGCCTGAACGACCGGACAGGATGAACCATCTGGAAAGCACGCTGGTTTCGGATAAGGGCAAACGGGCTGTGCGAAGGGTGCTGGCGGAGTTGGCGGCCAAAGACCGGGAACTGCTGCGCGCCCTTTTTCTCGAGGATCAAGACCGGAACGAGATCTGCCGCGAGTTCGGGGTGGATTGCGACTACCTACGCGTGCTGTTGCAACGCGCTAAAACCCACTTTCGCGCCGCATTTCCAAATGCTTGCGTGGCGCTGTCGACGCATTGGTAAGGCAGGCACTTCAGAGATTACCATGCCCCATCTTTTCCGCTGAGCGCCGTCCGAAAATCTGACACCTGTCTGACTCCCTTACAACTGAGCTGCTGCGCCGGATTGCTTCGAGCACCATGCAACCAAGAACAAATGCCATGTATGCAGGCACCTGGGCGGGAGATCCTCATCGCTGGGATCTGGCCGCCAAATTGCTGTCAAGGATCGCGAGCCTTGGGTACTGCAACGATAAAGGGAGGGCACTCCGATGATTGAATTCATGGACTTCATCACGGCCGGGATGTTGACCCTCGCAGCGATTGCCTTAGCCACCATATTGTCCATCGCGGCCCAGTGAAACCATTTTGACACGGCCCATGCCACTCAACCGCCAATATGTTCCTCACCGGCGAATTTGGGTGACGGTTTCATCGGTGAATCGAGGTGAATCATGTCAGCGGCACCATCAGTAATATGGGGAGAATCGAAGGGACCTGTTTTCTGCCCTCACATACAGCGGTGCGAGCGGCCTGCGCCCGTCCTGGTTCATCCCCGCTCATCGGAAACTGGGCCTATCTGGGGTCTGGATCAGTTCGAAACGACAAGTAACGGGACGCTGCGGAACGGTCGCCACTTCAGCGGCAAGACCATTGCCGCTGGGACGGTGGTCGGCAGTGCAATTCTCGGCTACGTGGCGATCTTCCCCGTGCTGTTGTATCTCCTGTTCCAATGAGGCGAAAGCTGTCCGGAGCTTACAGCCGCCACCGGCGAGTGCGGGGGCAGCATCGCCGGCACCTAAAAACCGGAGCGGTGAATTTGATGAAACGATTTTGCTTTTTCGCTCAATCCTGAATAGGCGATTGAAATTGTGCCCGGTAATCCAAGCATGACAAATTGCAACAAGGAGGAAAAGGATCATGATGGAACATATTGATGCTTTCGTTGTGGGCTTGCTGGTAGTCGCCGGAATTGTGGGATATGTATTCGTCGGCTTGGCAGCCTTCTCCGCCGCGGTCCACTAAGGCCTCAGGAGCGAGTGCAGCGGATTTATCGCAGACGAGTGCAACAACGCTGACTGCTGAGGTATGACGAACGGACTGCGGCTAATTCGGCTATTGGTCACTCTTTGCCGCAGAGGAGTTGTTGGCGAACCGCTTGAAGAAGCTACCAGCCTTCCATTCCGGGCGTTGGGGTGAATTACCGACCTCGATGACAATGGTTCGGCAGATATCTTCGAATTTCGCCGCGGCCTCGAGATCAACCGGCTGATTCAAGTCGTCCGAGGGCGCATGGTAGTGCTCCGTCAGCCATTTCTTGTTGATCGCCGCTTCCTGCGTGCCCGGCTCGAATCCCACCTTCATTGCTATCGAAGGCACCCCGACGCGGATGAAACTGTATTGGTCGCTGCGGATGAATATGTTCCGTAGCGGCTCGGGATCAGACTGAACCTTTACTCCCCAATGCTCTGCGGCCTCCCACGCAACGTCGCCCAAATCAGATTCGTTCAGTCCGTAGACAGTAAGGAGCTTGAGCGGAACGATTGGCAGGAACATGTCAGTATTGAGATCCGCGACCAGCGAATTGCCCGGCGCGGTTGGATGCAGCGCAAAATACCGCGATCCCAGCAGGCCCTTCTCTTCGGCCGTCACCCACAGGAACAGCACCGAACGCCTCAGGTTTTCCGGATGTTCCTTGAACGACCGCGCCAGATCCAGCAAAAGCGCCGACCCGGAGCCGTTGTCCATGGCGCCGTTGTAAATCCTGTCGCCATTCACCGGCTCGCCGATGCCCAGATGGTCAATGTGCGCCGAAACCACTACATACTCGTTCTTGAGCTTGGGCTCGGAACCCGGAAGCTTGGCGACGACGTTCGATGATTGCAGATCGCGGTGGTCGAGTTTCGTGGTCGCCCTCACGGAGACAGCCAGCGGGAATTGCGGGAGCGGCTTGCGATCCTTGCCCAAGGCGGCGATCTCCGCAAAGCTGTGGCCGGAGCCTTCGAAAAGCTTTTGTGCCGACGCGGGGTTGAAGTAGACCGCAAGTTTTTCGCCTTCCGTCTCGTTCAGATCGGCGAGGCGCATAGCCGGCTGCAGGCGGCTGGTCTTGATCCGTTCCCACGGAATGTCCATCGCCGCAGGATTCGGGATACCGATGACGCCCACTGCGCCTGCGGCTTTCAGGGCTTTCCAGCGCTCGCCAGTCGACTGGTAGTGCGAAGCTAGCTCGGTGGGCAGCTCCGAGGGCGATCCGTTAAAGATCACCACTACTTTGCCTTTCAGGTCGAGGTTCGCCAGATCGTCGTAATTCTTCTCGGGAATCCTAAGGCCGTAGCCGATGAAAACCAGGGGCGCGTTAACTTCGCCGCCATCGTTGCGCGTTCCCAAAACAGCGTCGTCTCCGAGAACGAGCAGTTCGGCCTGGCCGTTGCGAATCAGCTCGAGGTTAGAATGCGCTTCGTCAAGTGTGCTTTCGATGAACTTGATCGGCTGGTAGTAGCTGTTGCTTCCCGCAGGCTGCAATCCGTCTGCCTTGATTTGCTCGACGATATACGCTTCGGCGCGCTTCAAGCCCTCGGAACCGGTCTGGCGGCCCTCCATGTTGTCGTCGGCAAGTACCTTCACATAGTTCCACCAGGTTTTCCCGTCGAATTCGAATTGACCGGAGTTCGCCGCCGACCGCGCCAGTACCGCGACCGAAAGGGAAAGGAGAATCAGCACCACCGTTTTCTTCATGAGAAGCCCTCGCAAGTCGATACATTTTGCCACAAAATTGACTCCGGCTGCCGGACATACCGCTGGCGCCTGTCCAAGGTCACTTGCGTTTCGAATTGTCTGTCGGAATTTCAACACGGAGTACACAGGGGCACAACGGAAGGGCAAAACAATCAATGTACCTGCGCGAATCGCCAAAAATCCAAGTGCGTCGCTGTTGCCTTTGCTCACATAGTAAGATTCAGGTGTTCAGTTTCCTGGTTCCCTCTGTGTCCTTTGTGTCCTCTGTGGTGAAGAGCAAGCGACATTAGGCCATCCGTGGCTATCCGTGGAAATCCAAGGCCAATTATCGTTTTTCTTGACTACGCCCACGGTTTCCGGCACAACTGACTAATGCCTGCGTCTGGCACGCACTCGGAATCGTCGTTCATCCCGCAGCCGCGGACGGCCACGGTGGCGCGTGTGTTCTGTGCGCTCTACATGCTGCTCGTCGTTTACTGCAGCCTGTTGCCATGGTCAGGATGGCACATGTTTGTCGGAAACCCTTTGGCTTTTCTGACGGTGATTAACTACGACGGCAACCGCAAGGACCTAGTCATAAATGTACTTGTGTATGCGCCTTTCGGATTGCTGCTTTTCTTAAGCTCAGTGAAGCGCAATCGGCCGATGCTTACCGTTTTGTTGGCGACGCTGGCCGGCGCCGCTCTCAGCGTGAGCATGGAGACACTGCAACAGTTCGTCCCGAAGCGCGACACCTCCAGTATCGACGTAATGACGAATACCGCAGG
>JBEKOS010000414.1:0-4427 GCA_049521535.1 Terriglobales bacterium
CGCCCGCCGTATAGGTCAAGTTGACGGTGGTCGGCGTGGCTGTAACCGTGACATTGGCGTTGACGGTCATGGTCACGCCGATCGTTTGCGCGCTGCCGCCATTCGGAGTGATCGTGACCGTGCCCGTGTATGTTGCGGCCGGAAGATTGCCGGGAGCCACGCTGATCGACAGATTGTTATAGGGCGTGGACGCCGAGGTGACGTTGGCGCTCAGCCAGGTCACCGAATTACCGTTGTTTTCAGTAGTACTCACGTTGAATGTGATCGAGGCCGTCCCAGCGGTAACGTTGGCCACGGTCGCGGTTTGTGCCGCGGGCACCGACTGCCCCTGGGTGTACGCGAACGTCATCGTCGTCGGGGTCACGGTGACGTTACCGCTGCCGGACGAACTGGCCACGGTCATCGAGACGCTCACCGTCTGGGTCCCGGTGTTACCGGAGGTGGAAACCAAGGTGATCACGCCGTTGCAGGTAGTGCCGTTGGCGATACCCGCCGGCTTCACGGTCACCGGTATCGATGTGGCGGTCCCATTGGCGACATAGGTGCCGCTGGTCACTGTCAGCCAGCTCGCCGTGTTGCAATTCGTCTGCGAAGAAGTCAACGTAAACGTCGTGGACGTGCTGGCGGTTATGTTGAGATCCTGCGTAATCGATGCCGTGACGTTGGTGTAACTGAGCGCCGTGCTGCTCAAAGTCAGCGGACCCGTGCCGCCGGTCTGGCCGCCGCCGCCGCCATTCACAATCAGAACCACCGGATAATCGATTGCGTTCGAATAAGCGCTGGCAGTTATCGGTACGGTGGCCGAATATACGCCGGTTGTCTCGGCGGTGTTATTGATGCTTAAGGTCAAGGTGTTGCCGTTGGCGGTGGCCGAAAGCCAGGTGGCGGTAGGCGCGCCCGCAACGATCGGTGGGCTGGTCGTGGACGCCGTGTTATCGCTCCCCACGATCGTGGCGGTCTGGCTACTGGTGTTGGCGCCGGAAGTGATCGAGAACGTAGTCGAGGCGGGTATGCCCAGCAGCACCGGGGTATTCGACGGCGTCACCAGGAGACTCACGGCTATCTGGTCAAGGCCGCTCGGGCTGGTAATGTCGATTTCGGCTTGGTACGGTGTGGTCGATGGGTTCAGACTGCTGGCATTGAACAGATCGACCAGCAGCGTTGCCGGACCGTTTCCAAAGGTTCCGGAATTCGCCGAATCGAAGGTCAACCAGCTGGAAGCGCCGGCGCCATAGACCACCGTCGCGCTCCATTGGCCGCCCTGAGCGCCCGTAATCGTGACCGCTTGCTTCTCCTGCCCGCCGGTCCAGAAGGAGGTGGCATACTGTTCCTGGAATGTCAGCGCAGTGGGCTGTACCGTGGTGGTGGTGGTGTTTCCGCCGGTCGCGGTGCTGCCCGATTGCCCGACCGGTTGCACCACGGTAATCACCGTGTTGGCGCTGGTATTGCTGTAGCTGCTCGGCACGGTAATGGTGGCGGTATAGAGCCCCGCGATCAAACCGCTTGAGCTTGACGTTACCGTGAAAGTCAGCGTGTTGCCGTTGACGGTCAGGCTCTCCAAGGTAAAATTCCCGCCCTGGACCGCCAGATTGGGACTACCCAGGCTGTAGCCCGATGCGGCCGATACCGTGAAGATTTCCTCCTGCACAAAGGAGGTGTTCGCCGCTTCGTTGGGGAACGCATAAATCGCCCCCGATGCCGATTGCCCTTGCGCGGTCACCGTGACCCCGTTCGCCACCCCGGCGCTGATGTAGAGATTGACGTCGATGGTGGCGCTTGAACCGCTGATTGAGGTGACTACCACCGCACCCGAATAAGCTCCGCTGGGAAGGTTACCGGCTACCGCCGGGTTGAGTGAGATCGGGATGTAGGCGCCATAGACGGCAGCCAGGTTTTGGGGAGTTGCGCCACTGAAAGCATTGTTCGCCAGGAGCCAGTTCCCGCCGCTGTTGGTGCTCGTCGACCAGGAATAACTGGTAGCATTGGAAGCCGTATCCACCAGGTTCACGTTCTGGCTGCCCGGAAAGTTCGGTTCGACGAAAGCGATGCTGACAATGGCGGTATTGCTGGTGGTGTTATTCACGGTCAGCGTTCCCCCCGTTGTGTTGCCGCCACCGCCGCTATTGGAAACGGTGAAAACCACCGGAATGTTCAACGCCGGGCCCACCCCCGATGCGTTCGGGGTAATGGTGAGGATTCCGTTATAGATTCCCACGCCATTGGTCTGATTGGCGTTACCGCTTACCGTTATGGCCGTCGAACCGTTGCCCGAAACAGTCGTCGAGCTGGCGTTTACGGACAACCAGCTATTGGCCGGCGATGCCGTCGGCGTAAAGGTGAACCCGGTTCCGATGTTGTCCTGGATGGTCACGGTTTGCGATGGCTGGCTGTTGGAGATCGCGATGTTACCCGGAGTGACGCTGAAGAACCCGTTAGTGACCGACCCGGTGTTCCCGCCGCAACTGGTATTTTGCGTGTAGTTGACCGTGATCGTTTGCGGACTTCCCCCTGCCGGAGTGAGCACAACGCCCGCCACCGGAGTCGCCGTGCCTAACCCGAAGTTCAGTCCGATGGTGAGTTGCACACCGCTCGGCCCAGTCTGCGCGGTGATCGGAGAGCTGGTGGATGTCGAGCCGAAGTCGGTAGCGTTGGTGCCAAAGTTGGCATAAAGCCAGTTGCCGTAAAGATTGCCGGAGCCGTAATTGATGGCAACGGTAAATTGGACGGTGCTGGCGCTCGCGACCGTGACGGTCTGGGAATTATTGCAGGCAGAACTGCCGATGACGATGGCCGTGTTACTCACCGCCAATGTCTGAGCGGAGGCTTGGAAAGGCGCGATCAACAACAGCGCGGTCGCAAGAAAGAAAACAATCTTCTTAAAATTCGTTTGTGCAGCGTCCATGATTTTCCTCGACAGTCTCGATGATAACAGACCTCTTGCTCTGTTTACCAAAAAACTGGGATATGGACGCGGACATAAACATCTTACCACCGACTCTTCACAATCTGAAACAGATTGCTATAATCGTCCGTCCACAGCCGGACTTTCCGCCGCGATTTGATATCCGCCGAATTGAAGAATTCCGGCGGATCGAAGCCGCTGTCCGGCCCATAAACCAGCACCCAGGTAGAAGAGAAAACGTCGACCGCAGGGTCGTCTTCGGTATCGATGGTGCGGGTCAGCTTGCCCAGAACCGACGCCTCGCCCTCCACCACCGGCTGCAGGTCCAGGTATCGATTGGAGATATGGACCGCCAGCACGCCATCGGGCCGCAGATGGCGAAAAAACAACGCCATCGCCTCCTCCGTCAGCAGGTGGACCGGAATGGCATCGCTCGAGAAGGCGTCCACTACTAAAAGGTCGAAATTCTCCGGCGCTTCCCGCTCCAGACTTAGGCGCGCATCGCCCATGGCGATTTCCAATTTCGCCGGGCAATACGGGACGAAGTAGAATTGTCCCTTTGTAATCGGCGGGACCAGCGGATTAATTTCGTAATAGCGGTAATAATCTCCCAATCGTCCATATGCCGCCATCGTTCCCGTCCCCAGCCCGACAACCCCCACCCGAATGGCGCCCCTTTTCTGCTTCTCACGGATGGCGATACCCACTCCCGTATTCGGCCCGTAATAGGTGGTGGGCAGGCGGCGTTTGGCGACGTTCACGTACTCTTCGCCATGGTTGATGGTGCCGTTGGTGAGGGTTCGTACAGTGTTGAGCTCGTTGTCGGGTCCGTTGTCGCGCACGCGCAGCGCTCCGTAAAAGTTCCGCACCAGCACCCGTGAGTCAATCGCCTGTATGCGGACATTCTGGCCCATGTAGACCACCATATACACGGTGGCGGCCGCGCCGGCGAGCGGCAGGACGGTTCGCCAGCCTCGGAACCACTGGACGGTCTCGGGATCCAGGCTGAGCGCGAACAGGATCAGGACCGCGCACAGCACCAGGCCCAGCTGCAACTCATAAAAACTCTGGAAAATGTGCGGTGCGATGAGGCCTACGAAGATTCCGCCCAACGCGCCGCCCGCCGCGATGGTCAGGTAGAAGTGCGTGAGGTATTTCGGATCGGGCTTGAGGCGCGCCAGTTCGCCGTGGCATACCATGCAGCAGGTGAACAGGCCCAATCCGTAGAGCACCAGCATCCACCAGATCGGCATATTTCCCGCACTGTCGACGCCGATGCCGTACGCCATGCCTCCCAGAGCGACGGCCACCAGTTGCAGGTACGGATTGCGCCGGTACCAGCCGCTGCTCTCAAAGCACAGGATGAAACTCAGCAGGTAGAGGCTGAGCGGCAGAATCCAGAGAAACGGAATGGCGGCCACGTTCTGCGAAATGTGATTGGTGATAGCCAGCAGCAGCACCGACGCGGTGAAGGGCAGCAACAGCCACATCACGTATTGCCGCGGCTGCGGCCTCTTCGGGGGCT
>JBEKOS010000415.1:0-4406 GCA_049521535.1 Terriglobales bacterium
GGGTCATAAAAGCAGTCGTGTCGTTCCGTCGCTGAATCGATCACCAATTACGGGTTGCCTCAGGAGGTGGTTGTTGGTGGCCAGCAACCTGACCCGTGCGGGAGTGGCCGGGGGGGTGGGCCGCCAGCCAGTGCCGGCGAATGTGGCGATAGCACACAAATGCCGCCCCTACAACTGCCAGCGTGCTGAGCACCAGAATTACATTAAGGATGAATACCACAATTAGTTAGCATACAGTATTTGCAGGCAGGAGTTATTCTCCGGAGAACGCCGGTTGAATCTCGATGCACCTCCCCGGCTTCGAAGGATGACCGCTTGAGTTATCGCGCAAGCTGGCAAACCGCCCAACTTCGCCTGATGTTAAGCCAACGTAGTTCTGCTAGACTCCTTTTCATCCGAGTCGGGAGTTTCCATGTCGCATTGCCGAGTCTTAGTCGCTATTTTTACCGTGGCAACAGCGGCGATACTTCTTTTGAGTTTTTCCGCCACCAATCTGGTGCAAGCGGCGCGTTTCATTGCTGATGAACGACTTGCCAACGCCGACCGCTTCGAGCGAAATGGCTGGATTTATGTTCACCTCGAGGGCTCGCCTTCTCAAGTCGGATTTCAGCATGGTTACCTGCTCGCGCCGGAAATCAGCGATGCTTTTGCTGCCATCAAGCTTCGAGATACCCATGAAACCAAACGCGGCTGGGACTTTTTTCGGGACACCGCGCGGCAAGTGATGTGGCCTGGTATCGACTCCGAGTATCAAGTGGAACTCGCCGGCATTGCCGATGGACTCAAGGCGCGGGGCGTGCCCATGGATCTTTGGGACGTCGTTGCCCTGAACGCGATGGAAGAAGTCGCCGAATATTATGTGCCTTGGCTTGAGCATCAACAAAAGGGCGCTCTGCAGGTTTCAAAAGCGCCTGGGAACTGTAGCGGCTTCGTGGCAACTGGCAGTTGGACGAAGGACCATCAGGTCGTGATAGCCCACAACAACTGGACGGGGTATCTCGACGGGGAACGCTGGCGCGTGATCTTTGACATCGCGCCAATTTCGGGTTATCGCATTCTGATGGACGGATTCCCCGGAGTCATCACCAGCGACGACGATTTCGGCGTCAATTCTTCCGGGTTGATGGTCACGGAAACCACAATCAGTGGCTTTTTTGGCTTTGATCCTAAAGGGAAGCCTGAGTTCATGCGAGCCCGCAAAGCCATGCAGTATTCGGCCTCGATTGACGAGTTTGTTCGCATCATGAACGACGGGAATAATGGTGGATATGCCAATGATTGGCTGCTTGGAGACCGCAAGACCGGAGAAATTGCCCGATTTGAACAAGGCTTGAAACACACCCGCGTTTGGCGGACCAAGGACGGCTACTTCGAAGGCTCCAATTTTGCCAGTGATCCACGGGTACTGCGTGACGAAACAAACTTCGACAGCGATGACCTCTCGCTCTCTGCCAACGCACGCCGTGTCCGTTGGCGCCACCTCATGCATGACAATCGTGGCAAGATCGATGTCGCGATGGGTCAGCGTTTCCTGGCGGATCATTACGACAGCTTTGAGAAGAGAGGAGATGCGCCCAGTGAACGATCGCTTTGTGGGCATATCGATCTCTCCCCGCGCGGTTTTAAGGGTTGGCTGGAACCCTATTATCCTGGAGGCACGGCGCAGAACAAGGTGATGGACAGCGATATGGCCGGAAATATGATGTTCACGGCCTTCCTCGGCCACGCCTGCGGCAGAGATTTCAAAGCGCAGCCGTTCCTGGCGGAACATGGGGAATATGGCTGGCAGGCTCCGGTGTTACGCGATCTTGACGCCGGCGGCTGGACCACGTTCCGCACCGGCGATAAGAAATAGCAACACGAAGAGCAGCCTTTCGGAATTGGGATTTTGAACCTGGAATCAGAATGGTCAGGACCATTGGAAATTCCAATTCTTTGGTCGCAAATCTCAAATGTTGCCGTGCGCACCGTTTTCCATCTCGACATGGACGCCTTCTTTGTATCCGTGGAGGAACTGTTTGATCCTTCGTTGAAAGGAAAACCGGTCGTCGTGGGTGGACGTCCGAACGAACGCGGAGTCGTGGCTGCGGCGTCCTATGCAGCGCGGAAATTCGGTGTCCACTCGGCTATGCCGTTGCGTACAGCTCACAAGCTTTGTCCGCAAGCCCTCTTCGTTGAGGGCCATCCGCAGCGATACCACGATTACTCCAGGCGCGTATACGCCGTGTTAAAGCGCTTTTCGCCGCGGATCGAAATGGCTTCCATTGACGAGGCCTATCTCGACATGTCGGGGACGGATCGCCTACTGGGGCCGCCGATGCGTGCCGCCCACAATCTTCGCCAGACGGTCAAAGAAGACACGGCCCTTAATTGCTCCATTGGCATTGCCACTTCACGACTGGTAGCAAAAGTTGCATCCGATCAGGCCAAGCCCAGCGGCCTGTTATGGATTTTGCCAGGCCGCGAGGCGGCTTTTCTAGCGCCACTTGATGTGCGCAAGATACCAGGAGTGGGACGGGTGACTGAGCAGAACCTGAACGCGCTAGGTGTTTGCCAGGTGCGTGATCTTTTGCGCCTTGATGAGTCGCTTCTGGCAGAGCGTTTCGGCAAGTGGGGGCTTGCGCTGGCCGGGAAAGCCCAAGGCCTCGATGCCGGAGGATGGTTTGACCAGGATATCGGGGAGAATGAGGGGCCGAAGTCAATCAGCCATGAGCACACCTTTTCCGAAGACACGGCGGACCTGGCGCGACTCGATGCCACCCTGGGGCGGTTGAGCGAAATGGTCGGCAGGCGGTTGCGAGAGCATGGTCTCTATGCGCGGACGGTGCAACTTAAGCTTCGCTACGAGAATTTTTCTACCATCACGCGCGCCCATACCTTGGCCAACACGACTCAGGTTGATACGGAGATTCTCGAAGCCGTGCGCACTCTTTTTCGGCGCGACTGGAAAACCGGAACGCGCGTGCGGCTGTTGGGCGTGCAGGTCTCGGGTTTCGCCGAGATCCAAGGCCAACTCGATCTGCTGAGTGGTGATCGCCAACAAAAGTGGCGACAGGCGCTTTCCGCCGCCGACCGCATGCGCGACAAGTTCGGCGAGAAAACCGTGTCACTCGGATCCGCCATGCGGGGGAACTACCGCGAGCGTGCACACGAGAATCCGGCGGGTTTGCCCGGCAAAAAGCCCCCGAAAACATAAACGTGTACGACAACTTAGAGGCCGATCTCCGATTTCACTATCGTCCCTTCCGGGTCCGACCTAAAGCGGTGCCAACACCGATAATGACGATCCGAGGGTTATCCGCCTGTTAAACCCCTCGTCGACACGTCTGTGAGGGTGGCACCTGCTCGGTTAACACCACAGGTTGTGGTTTGCCGGAGATTCAACCCACTGCTTCGCGCTCATACTCAGCGAACCCCAGGGCGACCAACCGGGTCGGTAACATTGCGCAAAGAAATGACTTGACAGGAATTCAAATTGGAGTAGTATGTGGTACCAAGTGGTAAAAAGTGGGATGAAGTGGAACATCCCGAAACGGCTTGCCAATGTCCACTGTTGAGCATTGCTGGCAAGGCTTAGCTCGAAACGCAGTATAGGCCGCCTGGAGCCAAGGGTCAACCCGGATGTTCCGAGGTAGTTACACAACCCGCGTGGACGAGAAGGGGCGGCTAAAGGTCCCCATCGATTTCAAAAGGGAAATCGACGAACGCTATGGTTCCAACATTTTTTATGTTACGAGCCGCACCAATGGGAAGAGTGCGGAGATTTTTCCGCTCAAGGAATGGGAAAAGATCGAAGAAGATGGCGCGAAGAAGCCCAGCAACAACCCATCCTTGAAGCGATTTTTTGAGCACACAAGTTATTGGGGACAGGTTGTGGAAATGGATGCGCAGGGCCGGCTGCTGTTGCCGGCACTCTTAAGGCAAAAAGCCGGACTCGAGGGCGAGGTCGCAGTGGCCGGCGCCCTGAGGAGTCTTTCAGTCCGAAATGGCGCGGCATTGGCGAAGGAGATTGAAGAGCACCCATTAACCGATGAAGAACTCAGCGAACTGGGTATCTAGTGACGGAGAGAGAGGTAACGCAAACCAGAGCCTCCTCAGGGGGGCGGCATGGCGAAGGGGAAAAGATTCGCCATGTCCCAGTTCTTTTGCAGACAGCGATCGATTTTCTGGCCGTGCGATGCGGCGGGACCTATATCGACGCGACCGTGGGCCTTGGCGGGCACAGTTTCGAAATCGCAAAACGCCTCGGCGCAAAGGGACGGTTGATTGGCTTCGATAAGGATCCGGCGGCGCTGGCGCGAGCCGGAGAGACGCTCCAGCGGCCACCAGCCGGGATGTCGGTCGATTGGCCTCATGTGAGCTTGTTGCATGCTTCCTTTGCCGAAATTGGCCTGTACGTCGATGCA
>JBEKOS010000416.1:0-6594 GCA_049521535.1 Terriglobales bacterium
GTGGCGATCTGTGCAGACGAAAGACTGACGGCGGTGCAGCCACTAATGGCGGCACCATTCGAGGTAAACACCACCGTCCCCGTCGGCGTCGGAGGTCCGGCCGGCGAAACCGTCGCGGTAAAAGTTACGGAATCACCCACGGTCGAAGGATTCAGGCTGGAGACCAGAACCGTGGTCGTTGTGGTCTTGCCGGAGCTGTTGACGACCTGGGTAAGCGTCGCGCTGCTGCTGCCATTGTTGCTGTCGCCGGAATAGGTGGCCTGGATGAGGTCACTGCCTACAGGCAGCGCGGAGGTGGTGCACTGAGCCTTGCCGGACGCCAGCGCCACGGACGAGCAACCGCTGACCGCCGTGCCGTTAGAAGTAAAGACCACAGTCCCGGTGGGCGACGACCCGGTTACGGTAGCGGTAAAGGTTACGGGCTGGCCCGACGTGGAGGGATTGAGACTGGAGGTCAGGGTCGTGGCTGAATTGGGCGAAACTTCATAGATGACGCCGCATCCCGCCCCCGAGTTATTTTCCGTGCAATCGGAGGTGTTACCGTCCTGCCAGGTACCGCCGAAGATGTTACCGCGTGAATCGCGCAGAATTGACCCGCCGGGATATCCGCCGCTGGTTCCTCCGGCGAACGCATAGAGGATGCTCTCAGTCCACGGGCCGCTGGCCGAAGGAGAAAGCTGATAAATGGTTCCACAGCCTTCCTGGCGGTTATGGCAGGTGAGTGACACATCGCCTCCGGCCGGGGCATTGCCATAAAGGTTGCCAAGAGCATCGAAAACCAGCGAACTCGCGGTGGTGCCGGCGTCGTGACTGGTGTATAGCCCATCGGCTTCCCCGGTAAAGGTGTAAAGCGCGGATTCGGTCCAAGGCCCGCTGCTGGTGGGCGCGAGCTTATAGACCACGCCACAACCGTCTCCTGCGCTGCCAGGATTGCAATTGGTCCCGGTCAGGTTTCCACCGGTAGCGGCAATGCCGTAGAGGTTGCCGAACGCATCGAAAATGACTCCCGAACCGGGCGAACCCCCATCTGCTCCGTTCTGGAAGGTGTAGAGCACGCTCTCGGTCCAAGGGACACTGGCGCCTGCCGCGAGCTTGAAGACCACGCCACACCCCTGGTTTGCCACACTTGGATTGCAACTTACAGTGGTGTTTCCGCCTTCGAAAGTGGCGCCGTAGAGATTTCCTGCGGAATCCAGGGTCAGTCCGCGTTCGGGCGCTCCGCCATCGCTGCCGCCGCCGAAGGTGTACAAGATGGATTCAGTCCAGGGGGCGCTGCTCTTCGGGGTCAGTTTGAAGACCACTCCGCAGCCGAGTTGCAGCGCTGTTTTTCCAAGTGCACAAGATGCGCTCGTATTCCCCCCTAACGCTGTCTCCCCATACAGATTTCCGGAGGAATCGAATACCACGCCTGAGAAGGGGCCCAATCCATCACTGCTACCCGTAAAAGCGTAGAGCACAGTCTCGGTCCAGGGTGTACTGGAAGATGGCGTCAGCTTGAAGACCACGCCGCAGCCGGGCGGAAATCCCGAGCCATCGATGTTTCCGACGCAATTGGTTGCGGTCGAATTGCCTCCTAATAAAGTGGTTCCATACAAATTACCGGCGGAGTCCAAAACCACTCCGGCAAAAGGCAGTGCCCCATCGCTGCCTCCGGTGAAGGTATAGAGCACAGTCCGTGTCCAGCCACCGCCCGCGACCGGCGAGAGCTTAAACACGACTCCGCAACCCGGCACACTGGTGATTCCGCATGCCGTGGACGAATTGCCTCCTTCTAGCGTCGTGCCATACAGGTTTCCGGAGGAGTCCATTGCCAGTCCGCTTATAGGCAATGCTCCGTCGCTGCCGCCGGTGAACGTGTATGGGACCGTCTCTGTGTATTGTTGTGCCGCCGATGAGGCGAACAACACCGTCAAGCTCACCAGCACCAAAACCGCGAATGTGGAAATGCGAAGACGCTTCATGAAAATGGCCTCCTGTAACTGAACTCGCGACCCTGTTTGAATTGAGGATAAATCAAGCCTCCCGCCGCCCGCTCTTGGCGCTCTGGCCGCGCAGGCGCGCTGATCTTTGTCAGATCATTCTGGTTGATCTACCCGGAGCCGGAAAGCCCTGAGGTCGGCGTCACCTCCACGGCAGTAAGGTTGGCGCATGCTAACGATCAGCGTATCTGGCCTGAGACATGTGGGCTGCATTAGGGCGCAAAGTACGCCGAAATGTCCAGCACCAATTGAGTTCCCATCACTGTTCGGCACAATCGCCATGTTCGACGTGATCGCCCCATCCAGCGCGTTCAGCGTCGACACCACCGGCTGCCCCTCCCCGTCCGGCCATAGGGTTAAGTAACCAAGTGAACCTGTCGGTATCACCGTGGCATTGAACACATATCCCTGCGCCGTGCCCGGCGGCGCACAGGCGCTGTCCACCACATTCACCGCCAGCGTCGTGTTGCTGAACGCCCCGCTGCCGCTCCGCGTGTCCTCCACCCGGCACGGCGTCACTGGGTAGAGCTGCAATCCGCCCGTCCCCGCTGCCGCAAAGTATCCGTTGATGTCAATCGCCAGGTTCGTCCCATTGCTCGCATACACCGCGATCTCCCCGTCCGTTCCCGCCGGCACCAGCGCCGCATTCGCCACCACCGTCCCCGTCAGATCGTTCAGCGTCGAAACCAGCGGCCGCGCCTCCCCTTCCGGCCACACCGTCAGATACCCCAACGCTTCCCCGCTCGGCGGGATCGCCGTGAAGTTCAGCGAATAGGCTCGCGCACTGCTCGGTATCGAACAACTGCTCGACAGCACCGGAAAATCCCGCTCCTCATCCGCCACCAGCGATGGCCCGCCCAACGGCCCCGTCGCCTTGCGCGTGTCCGCTACCCGGCACGGCGTCAAAGGATAATACTCCAGCGTCGCACTGCTGCTCGCCTCGAAATACCCGTTCACGTCCAGCACCACTTCGGTCGTGTTGCTGACATACACACTCACCGCCCCATCCACTCCCGCCGGCACGATCGCCGCATTCGCCTTGATGCGCCCGTCCAGCGAGTTCAACGTCGAGACCACCGGCTGCCCCTCCCCCGCCGGCCAGATCGTCAGGTACCCCAACGGCCCCGACGGCACCACCGTCACATTCAACGGATACGCCACCGCCGTCGCTGGTATCACGCAGGCACCCGCCGGAATCGCAAAGTTGCGCGACGTCCCACCAGGAATCGCCGGACCCCCGAACGGTCCCGACGGATAGCGCGTGTCCAGCACCCGGCACGGAATCATCGGTATGAACTGCACCGCCGTCGCCACTGGATTCACCAGTTCTGAGAAGCTGCCGAGACTCCCCCCATAGTGGCTATCGCCAGAATAGGTCGCCACGATTACATCCGTCCCCGCCGCCAGTGCCGAGGTCGTACAAACGGCTGTGCGCGAGGAGGACAGCGTAATCGCCGTGCAGCCGGTGATGGCAGCTTCGTTCGACGTGAAGCTCACCGTGCCCGTCGGTGTCGGCGATCCCGCCGGCGCCACCGTCGCGGTGAAGGTCACCGCTTGCCCGGATAGAGACGGATTCAAGCTGGAGGTCACAGTGGTAGTAGTGGCCGTCTTACCGCTGCTGTTCACCACTTGCGTCAAGCCGCCGCTGCTGCCTTTGTTGCTGCCGTTGCCGGAGTAGGTCGCAACGATCGTGTCACTGCCCACGGGCAGAGTGGAAGTAGTGCATTGCGCCTGATTGGAGGAGAGCGTTACCGAAGAACAGCCGCTGATGGGGGTACTGTTCGCGGTAAAGCTGACTGTGCCAGTTGGCGACCCGCCGCCACTCACGGTCGCCGTGAAGGTCACTGCCTGGCCAGATACGGAGGGATTGAGGCTGGAGGTAACCACGGTAGTGGTAGCGGTGATCGGCGTCAGCTTAAGAATGAGGCCGCAACCAGGGGCAAAGAAATTTCCGGTACAGTCCGACGTATTGCCCCCGGCGTAGGCATGACTGTAAATATTTCCACCAGCGTCAAAAAGCAACCCGCCCGCGGGAACACCTCCGTCGGCGCCCCCAGTGAAGGTATAAAGGAGGCTCTCCGTCCATGGGCCGCTGGCGTTGGGTGCCAGTCGGAAGACAACGCCGCAGCCTAGGAAGCCACTGCAATTCTCCGATAGATCACCTCCGAACGGGGTGCTGCCGTAGAGGTTACCGGAAGAGTCGAAAAGCAGCGAATTCGATCTGTTGTCGTTTTCGTGGAAACCAATCGCTCCGTCTGTAGCTCCGGTGAACGTATACAGGATGGTTTCAGTCCATGGCCCGCTGGTAGCGGGTGTTAGCTCGAAAATCAGACCGCACCCTGGAGGAAAGGGGGAACTGATAACGCAATTGGCAGAGCTTTCATTGCCTCCCACAGCGGCAGTCCCATAGACATTACCACTCGCGTCGAAGGTCAAGCTAGATGCGGGGAAACCGCCATCCGGGCCGCCGGTAAAGGCATAAAGAACCGTTTCCTTCCACGGGCCGCTGCTGGCGGGCTCCAGTTTGAAGACCACTCCACAGCCCGTTTCTCCATAGCACGTGACCGCGGTGTCCCCGCCGAAGGGGGTTACGCCATAAAGATTGCCTGCGGAATCGAACTTCAGGCCGTGATAGGGTCCGCCACCATCACTTTCTCCGCTGAAGGTGTACAGCACAGACTCTTTCCAAGGGCTGCTGACGCTGGAGGTAAGTTTGAAAACCACGCCGCAACCCGCAAGGGAAGGGCCGCTGCCTCCGTTGGTGCAGCTAACATCTGTATTGCCGCCGACAAGCGCTTCGCCATAGAGATTACCGGCGGTGTCAAGGAGCACACCTGCAAACGGAAAGCCTCCGTCGCTGCCGCCGGTGAACGTATAGAGCACCGTTTCTTTCCAAGGCCCGCTTGCTGTGGGAGTCAGCTTGAAAACCACGCCGCAACCTTCGAACAAAGTGCAATTGGTGGAGGCCGCGTCACCGCCGCCTAGGGTAGTGCCATAGAGGTTGCCTGCGGAATCAAGGACTACGCCCGCAGATGGCACCGCTCCGTCGCTGCCCCCGGAAAAGGTGTAGAGCACCGTCTCCGTCCAACCACCACCCGTAGCCGGCGTGAGCTTAAAGACCACGCCGCAGCCGTTCACGCCAAGAGCGGCATCACAACTGGTGGAAGTGTTGCCACCCTGGAAGGTAGTGCCATAAAGATTACCTGCAGAGTCGAAGACCATATCGGCTGGAATTGCCCCGTCGCTGCCTCCCGTGAACGTGTAAAGCACACT
Organism: Terriglobales bacterium; assembly: GCA_049521535.1. Classification (GTDB taxonomy): domain Bacteria; phylum Acidobacteriota; class Terriglobia; order Terriglobales; family Acidobacteriaceae; genus CAZUCM01. The sequence continues at coordinate 5,253 of JBEKOS010000416.1, forward strand.
CTCCGCGTCTGTCTGCGCGAGCGCTGGAAGGGCCAGCAGCAGGGCAGCCGCAATCGCTGCCAACACGTTTCGTACCGCTTTACCCGAATGCGTCATAAACACTCCTTTGCTCACGCGTGCTTTGGCATGGCCAAAGCATCGAAATCGCAATTAATACTGGTTGCTTGAGGAACGGTCTCGACGGCATTGCCCTTTGAGTTGCCAGGGACTCTCGCGCCGCCACTGGAGTGGGCTGCCTGATTGCTGTTCATGGGAATCCTGCAATGCGAATTCCCGACCTGCATGATCCGGATTCTCTTCTAAAGCTAAGTGCTCAGGTTGAGCTATAGCCTACTGACCCGAATGGAACAATGACCCCGGTCACACCACCGGGTGTTCGCCATCACAGGATGAACAGTGTCGAAGCGACTTTGTAGGATGGCGGCCACTTAGCCGCGCAGAATCCAGTGGTCGCAGAGCGCCGCGATATAGCCTTATTTTTACGGCGCGAAGTAGGCGGAAATGTCGAGCACAAGTTGCGTGGTGCCACTGGCAAACGCGTCCGTGCGGCCGTTAAGGTTCGGTACGATCGCCATGTTGGAGGTAATGGCTCCGTCCAGCGCATTCAGCGTCGAAACTACCGGCTGCGTTTCGCCGTCCGGCCATAAGGCCAAATATCCCAGTGCACCCACCGGCACCACCGTGGCATTGAAGACATATGCCTGTGCTGTGCTCGGCGGCAAACACGGGCTGTCCACGACATTCACAGTAAGTTCTCCGTTGAAGGCGCCGCTGCCTCCGCGAGTGTCCCGCACCCGGCAAGGCGTAACCGTGTAGAGGGAGAGTCCGCCTGTCGCCGGCGGCGCAAAGTAGCCGTTCACGTCAATCACCAGGTCGGTGGCGTCGCTTGGATACACGGCCACGCCGCCGTTAGTCCCAACCGGCACAATCGCTGCGTTGGCCACAATCGTCCCCGTCAAATCGTTCAGCGTGGAGACCAGCGGCTGCGACTCGCCCTGCGGCCACACGGTTAGATAGCCCAGCGCCGCACCGCCCGGCGGCACCACGGTAAAGTTGAGCGAATACGCCTGGGCAGCAGCGGGGATACTGCAAGCCCCGGACTGCAGCGGAAAGTCCCTTTCGGTTCTGGCGACGAGGGATGGCCCTCCCAGCGGACCTGCGGCGTTGCGGGTATCCGCTACCCGGCACGGAGTCAGGGGATAGAACTCCAGCGTCGAACTGCCGGCCGGCTCGAAGTAGCCGTTGATGTCAATGACTACATTGGTGGTATTGCTGGCGTACACACTGACTGGGCTTCCGCCGGCCGCCGAGACGATCGCGGCATTCGCTTTGATCCGGCCAT
>JBEKOS010000417.1:0-4386 GCA_049521535.1 Terriglobales bacterium
CGCGGCTGTTCCCACGCTAACTTACACCATGGCCGGCTTAGTAAACGGAGACATGCAGGCCAAGGCGACCAGCGGCCAACCGGTACTCTCGACAACCGCAACCTCGAAATCGGCGCCGGGCAAGTATCCCATCACCATCACCGCGGGCACGCTGGCCGCGCCGAATTACAGCTTCACCCTCGTGAAAGGGACGTTGACTGTGACCAAATGAGTATCTGGGGACCTGAATTCGTGCTTTCCCATCCTTGCGGCAAATACAAATTCGCCGCAAGGATGGGGCGCTGAGTTTGTTGGCTGGGAAGGGGTGGGCCGGCGCCCGTTCCCCTTCGAGTGGATTAATAAGAGGCGACCGCCGTGCCCGGCGTGAACGAGACGCCGCGCAAGACTTCGCCGTATTGGGCATCGCGCAGATCGGTAAAGGTCTCTTCGGCGGCGACGGCAGAAGAAGCATTGGTCAGCTTGTCGGAGATCAGATAGAGTTTGTTGGGATCCGCGCCCTCGTCGCCGTTGCCGCTGACGGTGGAGGAAGTGGCCCAGATGACCGCGTAATAACCCTGAATGCGATTGCCCTCGACGGTTCCAATGATGTTGCGCAGTCCGTCGGTAGCCGGGGCCCAGGGCAGGCCGGTGCCATCTGTGCCATCGTTGTTGCCGGTGGGATAGCCAGCCACCGTATATGGTGTTCCCAGCTTCAAGCCCGTCTTAAGTGTGTAGGCAAGCTGCCAGGTGTTAGTGGTGGAGTTGAAGATCCACTTCTGCAGGCCGCCGGGATTGGCGGCTGAAGCGGCCTCGGTGTAGGTTCCGGTTTGGGCGCTGTAAGTGTTGGTGCCATCGCCCTCATCGGCCACATAGAGCGTGGTTGCATTGGCGAACCACAGGCCGAAGGGATAGGTGACACCGCTTTTCGATTTAGCGATCAAGACGGGAAATCCCGCCAGGACGCACATATTGTTAGTAAGTCCGGTCTTGGCGCTGTAGCCGAGGATGGTGGTGGGCAGGGGCGCGCCTGGGACGGGCAATCCTACGCCAGGCGTCGTGCTTTTGGCGGGGCAGGCAGTTCCGGTGGTATCCACAAAGTAGACGGTGTTGACGCCATTGCTGCCGCTGCCCTTGGTGAGGTAGAGGACGTTGTTGTAGAGGGTGATGCCGCGGAAGTTGTCGTCCTTGCCGACCTTGTCCGCCGCGTCGCCCAATTCGGTGACAGCGAAGCTGGCCACCGGCGTGGGCGCACCCGGATCCTGCTCCGCCTCCGGCTCGTTCAAAGCCTGAACGATCTGCGCGCCGGCACCCTCGACAACTCCCTGGGGCTGCGGATTGGCGCCGTTTCCGGCGTTGCCCGCGGTATAGAAGAAGTTATCGCCGTTGGTGTCCACATAGATTGCGGCGCGGCCGTTGTTACCGCTGTAGGCGTTGGTTTCAGTGAAGGTGAACTGACCCTGCGCGTTGATGGTGGCAACGGCGCGGTAATAGGCGCCGGGCACGGGGTTAGTCGGGTCGATGACAAGCGGGGTGTTTGCATTGGATACATCGACCGTGTTCACCGCAGCCACATAATCGATGAGGGTGAGGTACTTTCCATCCGTGGAAAGGTGCAGCGCCTCCTCGGATTTGGAGCTGAAGCTGGTGACGAGTTGATCTTTTGCGAGGACGATGGTGTTGGTGTGGCTGTTAGCGGGCTTGAAGGCGCTTGAGTTAGTGAGGCTGTTTGGAAGTTCAATGCTGTTGATCAAAACGCCCCCGGGGGTGAGCTGGTCGAGATAGATGGGCGAAGTGATGCCGAAGCTTCCGTCGGCGGTGTCATTGTTGAACACAAAGGGATAGGAGCCGTTGGCGACGGCGTTGCCGCAGGTGACTCCGTTGGGGACGCTGGGGACGCAATTGGGAGGCAGAGTTTCGCCGATGGTTACGCTGCCGGCAGTGCCCGCATAGACCGAGCGGCTCACCACCAGGTTGCCGGCCGTGAAGACCGACTGCGCGGAAGCGGCGACGCCCGCCGCCACGGCGCCGAGCGCGAGGACGGATAACACGCGGCCGGCGCTGAACCGGCAAATGCGATTGGACCGGCGATTTCTCCCGATCACCAGGCCCAGCGCCATGATTCCGGTCAGCAACAGAACGATCGACCCCGGCTCCGGAGTGGCCACAACGGAAACGCCGTCGATCATCACCGATCCATAGGACGATCCGAGAGGCGGATCTCCCTCTGCCGTGAAGACCAGATCGGTAGTGGTGGAGGTTGCGGTGAACGTCCCGATATAGTCCGTGAACAAGGAGCTGTTGTTGGAGTTGGGGAAGCCATTTTGCGCGATGGTGTTGGCGATGCCGTTCACCGAAAGGCCATTTTCAGTAGCCGAGAACGAGTTGGCCGTATCGGCATTTGCCCAGAAGCTCAGTTGATAAAACTGGCCGACCACGGTGGTCAGCGACTGGGAGAGCGAATTCGCCGTGTAGAGATTTGCCAAGGTGAGATTGGCCGAGTTGTTGCCGTCGTAGACCCAGGGATCCATGGTATCGATGTAGATGTTTCCCAGGGTTACGGTCCAGGATCCTCCATCGATGCTCTGTCCGGCGAAATAGACATTGCCGCCGCCCGCGGCTTCGAAGCCGGGATCGGTGACGATATTCATGTTGTCGGCGTGGGCGGTTGCGCTCTGGCTCAACGCAAAGGCCAGTGTGGCTGCCAGCAGGGGAAACGAAAGAATCTGCCGGCGAGAACTTGAGAAAGCTGACACACGAATCATGGTGACAGTTGACCTCCATTTTTTGGGGTGGTTTTTGGGGTGGCGTTACCGTTGTAATCAGAGAGCACGCAGGTGTAGGGATTTTGAACGTCCATTGAATATTCGATGAATTGTGCGTGAATTCCACGCGCACGCAGCGATCTCGAATATAGGGCGGGATCGGCGTTCTGTGAATCCGGAATTGCTGCGAGACGCGAGGTTCAGGCGGCGTACTGAATGATGTTCATGGGGGAAATGGATCGTCCAAGTGGAGGCGGGCGGGATCGCGCCCTTTGTTACCAGGTCGCCAGTTCATTCACTGACGGAAGGCCGGTCCCGGAATGCCGGCATTGCGACCCGAATCCAGGGCCCGTCTTCGTGTGAGGATCGCAGTCGCAATGGGCGCATTTCAGGATTCGTTCAGCTATCACATACGGCCAGAAAGCGACAGAGTATGATGTGGGACGATTTCCGGATATCCGATCGGCTCTATGCGAAGTCCTAGTGGGAGATTTCCGCGCGAGAGCGATGAGGCGCAGAAGTGCCTGGGTGCGGCGGGTGGGTGCGGGCCATGACCAAGAAGTGGCGGATGACAGTGAGAGTGTTGGCGGCGCTAATGGGATTGGCAGTGGCGGCGGGGGCGGCTGCGCAAACCAACCTTGGAACTGTGAAAGCAGGATCAAGCGCGAGCGGCGGTGTGAATGTGACGCTGTCGGCGGCGGGAACTCTTGGGAAGATCAACGTGCTGACGCAGGGCGTTCCGCAGATGGACTTTACCGATGCAGGCGGAGACGGCTGCGCGGTGGGGACGGTCTATGCAGCGGGCGCCACATGCAGCGTGAATGTGAAGTTCGCTCCGCTGTATGCGGGATTGCGGATGGGCGCGGTGGTTCTGGCAGACGCGAGCGGAAACGTGCTGGGAACGGCATACGTAACAGGCACGGGGCTGGCTGGGCAGTTGGCGTTCTGGCCAGGCGCGGGCATGGCTTATTTGAGTGCGTGCGGATGGGATTCAGGCGGACTTGGGATTGTGGGAGGCGGCGTTGCCGTGGATGCGGCAGGCAATGTGTATATGACGTGTCCCAAGACGGCCCAAATATTCAAAGAGGCGCCGCAGCTCGATGGCTCGTGGGTGGTTACGCAGATTGTTCTGAACATCGGCGGGCCCAGTGGTATTTACGATCCGATACCCGCAGGAATTGCGATAGACGGTGCAGGAAATCTGTACATCACCGACTCCAACCTGAACCGTGTAGTGATGGAAGTGCCGGCCGGATCCGGTTACGTGGAGGAGGACCTCTCGATCAGCGGGATTGCACAGCCGGAGGGTATCGCCGTTGACGGCAGCGGCAATCTCTATATTGCCGACTACTTCAATCAGCGCGTGGTAGAGGAAGTTCGCACTGGATCGGGCTATACCAGCGAGGTGCTGGCAACGCAACTGACGCGGCCCGTTGGCATTGCCGTGGATGCGGCCGGCGACGTCTTTGTTACCGCGCCGGTTGCCAGCGCGGTGTATGAACTCACAAACTGTAACGGAACCTGCAGTGTGAAACTCGTGGACTCATTCGATTTGGCCAATGGAGTGACGGTCGATGCGGTGGGCAATTTCTACGTGCTGTACGAGGAGGGAATCGCCGAGGAGGTTCCGTCGAGTTCCGGATTC
>JBEKOS010000418.1:0-4384 GCA_049521535.1 Terriglobales bacterium
CGGTTTATTCTTCGGATATCTTTCCGGCGTGGGCTGGCGGGCTTAACGACGGTAGCAGCCCGACTCGGGAGTGACACAAAGTGTCATTCTATCTCCGACAGGCTCTCAGTCTGACCCGTTTCCCGACCCGTTTCCCTTGACTTCTACTTATCATGGATGTCACGCTTTCTTTCATTTCTCCTGGAGTCTCGCGAGCTGCTATTTCTGGGTAGCTGTGTCTGCCTGTAACCGGATCTGCCCCAGGTCTACCTTCTCGCCGGGATGAACTTTAAGTGCCGTGCCGTTTTGCTCAATGTAGCTCCAGGTGCGGTAGCCTTTAGCACGGACCTCGAACGAGAGATCAACATCCGGCGGAACGCTGGCTAGAGCGCCAACCGAATGTCGCGCGATTCCATGAAGGGTCTCGCAACGCTTGTGGGCCTCTAGCCGACATACCTCCACTTCTACATTTTGCGGCGGGGCGTCGGCTAGGAGTGTTCCGGTGACGATTCCAGGTGTCGGCACTTTGAGGGTCAACTCAGCGATTGGATTCTTCGGCGACAATACAACTTCTGTGCGCGCTTCAAGAGTCAATGCAGAGGACTGCTCCACAAGCACCGCATACTTGCCCCATGCCAGAGCATCGGTCGTGAATTTGCCACTTTCGTCGGTTGATGTCTCGTGCACCCAATCGAATTCGGGGCCATTCCAAAGACTGGGTACCTCGCCTTCGAGCGGCCGACGATGCCACTCAATCGTGACACCCTTGATCGGGGCCGCGTGTTCGTCCACTACAATACCCTTAATCACGCCTGTGGCTTGCGCTGACAACGCTATGCTGAACACCGTTATCAAGCAACTAGTGACAAGAATCACATTTCGCAACGCTCCCATAAGTTCTCCTTTCTGCTGCCTCATTGGTTGTCCCAGGGCCCGAAAAGGGTCAATGGGCTCTTGACATACCAAGAAGGTGCAGATATTGTGCCCGTATTCGGATTCATGGCATCCTGTTTTCCGTTGATCATGACTTGATAGGCATTGTAAGAGCCTTGGTTGTGGCCCAGGACGGTTGAAGGAGAGCAGACTACAATCTGCTGGTCTAGGGTGATGGGGACAGGGTGATGGGGACAGACGAAGAGTTTCTATCATTTCTGAGACGCCGGACAGCATCCATGTGATATTATCGCTTTCCAGTGGCTCGACTCGCTCGCGTCGTCGTCGTTGGCGTGCCGCATCACATTACTCAGCGTGGCAACAATCATCAGTATATTCTTAATGCCGATCCAGACCGTCTGTGAGAAACGGGTCAGACTGGCTTCATCGTTATTAGAGTCTGGCAACAACTGGTGAAGTCAGTGAGGTTGCAGGCAGATCCCTCCTTGGGGCGAAAAGAGCGCACAGTTTCCCGTGCGCTCTTGCTGATGAATTGGTATCAGCGGCCCTTAAACCATGCCGGTGCTAAGGCCTGGGTCACTCAATCGAACGTGCGGTAGACTTGGCAGCCAGGCCCTCTTTGATTCCCGATGAAGTTATCACCTGCACAAAGGGCGCTGAAGTGCTCACGCCAAAGTTCCCGAATCCAAGATAGCCGGCCGTAATGCTGTTGGTTCCCACCGGCAGCTTGGAAGTGGTGAGACTCGCCACCCCGGAACTGTTCACCGTGGTCGTTCCGAGCAGCGTGCTTCCGTTAAAGAATCGCACAGTGCCGCCCGAAGGAGTTCCCGTCGCGGCCGTTACGGTTGCAGTAAAGGTGATCGGGGTTCCGTACGGGGCCGAATTGCCCCCAGTGGACGCCGTTAATGCCGTCGTCGTGGCATCGCCATTTACCACCTGCGATACCGAATTCGATGTGCTTGGCGTGTAATTTCCGCTGCCGGCGTACTTGGCAACGATGCTGCTGGTGGCTACCGGCAATCCGCTGTAGGAAAGTACCGCAACCCCGGAGGGGTTCAGGTTGACCGCGGAAAGTACCGCCCCGTTGCTATAGAACGCAACCGAGCCGCTCGGCGTAGTGCCGTTTGAGGCCGTCACCGTAGCCGTCATGGTCACAGTGGAATTGGCATTGGAAGGATTCGGCGAGGTGGTCAAAGTTGTGGTGGTGGACACCGAACTACTGGTCACCGTCAGAGTAACGGTGGTCGTTTGCGTGATTCCGCCACCCGTGCCCGTGACAGTAATTGGATAGGCGCCCACGTTCGTGGTGGCCGCGACCGTCATCGTCATGGTCGAGGAGCCATTGCCCGGCGCCGCGATTGATGTTGGATTGAAGGTCACCGTCACGCCCGTCGGCTGGCCCGATGCGGACAATGCAATCGCCGAGTTGAAGATTCCACTAATCGTGGTGGTGATGGTTGACGTGCCGCTGCTGCCCTGCGCTACACTAACCGCCGTCGGTGAGGCCGAGATGGTGAAGTTCTGCGCCCCGGCTGTCACCGTCAAAGTGACTGTGGTCGTATGCGTGATACCCCCGCCGGTACCGGTGACTGTAATTGGATAGGTACCGGTGGCTGTGGTGGCCGCGACCATCATGGTCATGGTCGAGGAGCCATTGCCCGGCGCCACGATTGACGTTGGGTTGAAGGATACCGTCACACCAGTCGGTTGACCTGAAGCAGTCAGCGCAATCGCCGAGTTAAAGATTCCGCTGATCGTAGTCGTGATGGTCGACGTTCCGCTGCTTCCCTGCGCCACACTTACGGTCGTGGGTGAGGCGGAAATGGTAAAGTTTGCCGCTCCAGCCGTCACCGTAAGGGTCACAGTGGTTGTTTGAGTGACTCCTCCGCCAGTGCCGGTCACTGTAATCGGATAGGCGCCCGTCGCAGTGGTAGCCGCAACCGTCATGGTCATGGTAGAGGAGCCATTGCCCGGCGCTGCGATCGAAGTCGGATTGAAGGTCACAGTCACACCCGCCGGCTGACCCGATGCGGATAATGCAATCGCCGAATCGAAGATTCCGCTGATCGTAGTGGTAATGGTCGACGTTCCGCTGCTTCCCTGCGCCACACTTACCGCCGTTGGTGACGCCGAGATGGTGAAACTGGCCGCCCCAGCGGTCACGGTCAAGGTGACGGTGGTCGTATGCGTGATTCCACCGCCAGTCCCGGTGACCGTAATCGGATAAGTTCCAGTCGCTGTGGTTGCGGCAACCATCATCGTCATGGTTGACGAGCCACTGCCCGGTGCCGCGATCGAGGTCGGATTGAAGGTCACGGTTACACCTGTAGGCTGGCCTGTTGCCGACAAGGCTATGGCTGAGTCGAAGCCGTTCAGGGCCGCCGTGGTGATCGTTGACGTGCCGCTGCTGCCCTGCGCAACGCTTACCGCTGTGGGCGAGGCGGAAATACTGAAATCAGGGCTCCCGCCCGATCCCCACCCAAATACCAGGTTGTAGGCATTCACGGTGCCTATGCCGGTGGCGAAATCCCAGCCTGTGGTCGTTCCATAGGCGATATCGTAGGCGGAGGTAGACGTCGACAGCACACCGTTCGTGCCCGAGGGAATATAGCAATTGTGCGCTCCCCTGCAGTCCACGTCCATGTCGCCCAGCGTCACATCGTAGAAGATGCACGAACTGCCGACCGCATTTCCATTGGACGAATTGCAGGTGGTACTGCCGCTCGTTCCATACTCGGCGTCGGCCAGAGCGTAGAGTCTCGGATTGGGATTGCCCTGGGCCGCACCCTGCTTCTCGTTTACCAGCGACATGATGCCGGCCATTATCGGCGATGCAAACGAAGTTCCGCCCGCTCCCAGCCAGCCGCTGGGCGCCCCGGTGCAGGTGCCGCCAAAGCTGGGATTGGTGTCGCAGAATATATAGTAGTGCCCCCAAACGCCGTTGGCGGCGAACAGCGAGACATCAGGGATATCGCGCACGCCATCGGCGGGATTCCCCAGCACCGACTGCCACGAGGGCTTGGGATAACCCGCGCAGGTCCCGCTGACCACGCCGGAGGTCGAAGCCGTGCCAGTGGCGCATCCACTGGGGCCGCCGCTGCCGGAGGCCGTCGTCAGGAAGTCCGCTTCGCCCGTGGAGCTGTTGCAGAAGCCGGAAGATCCATAGGTGGTGGTGAAACCCTCGAAGCCGGAGATCAGCTCGCTCGCGCAGGAGTCGTTCCAGGGAATCTCGGGAACGTACGACTTGGCGGAGCCATAAGTGGAGCTATTCGTCGAATTCCAATAGGTGCTGTTAGTCCCCGAATAGGTATCGCTATAATCGGTACCGCCGACGGACACGTTGTAAACGGTGGAAGTCCAGCCGCTCACCCCAATGCCGTGGGTGGCTCGTGCGGCATCGGCATCGCAACTGGCGGCGCCTTCATCGCCCGAAGCGACAAATACCGAGACGCCCGCCGCGACCGCGCTCTGGTAGGCCGAATTAAATGCCGCGTTCACCGTGGGGCCGTCT
>JBEKOS010000419.1:0-4371 GCA_049521535.1 Terriglobales bacterium
GATTGCCAAGGCTTACCGCGTTGCTGACAAGCTTCGTGCAGCAGGGATACCCGTCGTGATGGGTGGTCCCCATGTCACCGAGGTTCCCGACGAAGCCTTGGGACGCGACGGCGGGCCACGCCACGCGGACAGCGTGGCGCTCGGGGAAGCTGATGAGACATGGCCTGTAATCGTGCAGGACGCTGCCAACGGCGAGTTGAAGGAAATCTACGAGCCGCTGGACACCAACGGCAAGGAGCGCAAACCCAACCTCGGCGCCTACCCATCCATCCGGTGGGACACCATGGATCTCGGTCAATTTAACCGCATTCCCTGGGCCTTGCGTAAAGTTGCGGAGCATTTCCACGCGGAGTGGGAAACCTTTCACATTATTCCTGTGGAATCCGGCAGAGGTTGTCCCTACGGTTGCGAGTTTTGTACGGTCACAGGGTTCTTTGGCGATTCTATTCGCTTTCGCTCGAATGAAAGCGTAGTGAATGAATTGCTTTTGCTCAAAACCCGGGCGCAGCGCACCCGCGGGAAGATCGCGGTGTTCTTCGTCGACGATAACTTCGCCATCAATACGAAACGCACCAAGTCGTTGCTGCGCGATATCATCGCTGCCGGAGCGCAATGCTCGTGGGTGGGCCAGATTAGCGCCAACCTGTTGCGCGATGAAGAATTGGTTGACTTGATCGCTGACTCCGGAGGCAAGTGGATTTTCATCGGAATGGAGTCGCTCGATCCTGCCAACCTGGCTGATGTGAACAAGAGTTTCAACAAGCCGGGAGATTACGCGGCGGTGCTGCAGCGTTTGGCCCGGCGCAACGTGTACGCGATTACCTCGTTTATTTTTGGCTTGGATAACGACGAAGCGGGAGTGGCGGACCGGACCCTGGAACAGATCAGGACTTGGCCCCCCGGCTTGCCGGTGTTCGGCCATATCACTCCGTTTCCAGCGACGCCACTGTACCAGCGCCTGCAACGGGAAGGCAGGCTTACGCGTCCCAAGCACTGGCTGGAGTTTGCGCCTTTTCAAATGGCACACGAACCGAAAAAAATGCAGCCCGCGCAGGTGGAAGAAGAAGTAAGGCAAGCCTGGCAAGGATCCTACAGCGTCGTCAGGACCGGGGAAGCTTTAGACTCGATCAGCGCAGATCCTCTGCCTTACCGGATCAGCCACCTCGTTGCCCGCCTTTTCTTCCGTGGAATTTACTTCCCGCAAAAGAACACCTTCGGATGGTTAAAGCTCCTTGCCGAGCATCGTGACATTCTGGGCGCAATGGTCGGAGAAGCGTTTTCCAGAGGCTTGACCACCGACCACTCCGGCAGAACACTGGAGTTCGAAACAGGAGCTAGAACCGCTGAGGCTGGTGACTAGGGAAAGCATGTTCGGCCTTGACCTCCGCATCTCTTCGCCTCGCACCAATCAGCGTTCAGCAGCCAGGCATACTATTTTTCACACAAGACGTCGTTGAAATAGTTGATCATCGCGCGTTTCGGTTTTTCCTTGAGACCCATGGCCGCCAGATCCACCTTCTGGTTCACAGTGGCGTTGCCGTTGACGGAAAATGATCCTAGCCGGCTTACGCGTCCATCGGAGAATTCCAGGTAGAGCGGCACAGCCATGCGGAAGCTATTGTCAACATTGGACTGAGCCAGTTTCAGGTTCAAGACCAGGCCATCGAAGGTGTAGTCGAAAGTGTAGGCGGGCAGTTTGGTCCCGTAAACATATTCATCGAAGAACCAGTCCATGCGATGATCGCCTGCCAGGTCCATCTGCGGAATCATGTGCTTTTCGACCATTGACTTGAAATCCTCGGTGCTGGCGGCTTTGCCACGATAGGTATCGAGAAAATCATGCATCATGGCTTTGAAGCTTTTGTCATGATCCTGCGATTTCGAGTCCCACATCAGCATTCGGAGCATGTGGAGAATGTAGGCTCCTTTGGAATAAACCACATGCTCATAAACGTCCTCGCCAACTTTGCTATTGTCGAGACGTTCGCCGAGCGTTACAGGGCCGACATCGTTGGGCCGAAAACCCTGCGCATTCTTGTACAGCAGGAAGTCGCGCTCGTCGTTCCAAAACTTGATGAACGCATCCGGCTTCTTGTTCGTGAGCTGGAGGAAAATGGCCGCCGAAGCGTCAGAGAAACCTTCGCTCATCCACTGATCGCGATAGGAGTCCCAAGTCACCGTGGTTCCCCACCATTGATGGGCGATCTCATGCGGCGCCACCACCTTGAAGTACCCTCGGGGGTCAAAGTTGTAGAACCTGTGGCGGTTGGTATCGTCCAGAAAATAGCTAATCGGAAGCCAGACCAGACCGGGCCATGATTGGCCGTAGTTGTCTGCGGGTTGTTGCGTCATCGCCACCCGATTGACCGCCGGCACGCCAAAGTAATCCGTATAAATCTGCGTCGCGATTTCGGCTTCTGACAGAGCTCTCTGGGCCATTGACGTCGTACTGATCGTGCCCAGCGTGGAAGTAGTAGGTTCCGTGCCGCTGCCAAACATGGATCCGTGCATGTGATTGTCAACCACGGTTCCCTCTGATTGGAGTTCGGCCAGGAAATCCGGAAGGTCTTTGTTGGCATAGGCTTCGAGAGTGAACCCCTTGCCGACTTTTTCGTCCTTCTTGAACTTGCCAAAATTGAAGGCCGCGTCGGGTTGCGGATGGTCGCTGCGCCACTCTGAGATGATCTGGTTTCCCTCGTTTGATTCTTTACCCGGTGTGCCAGAGGCGACGAGCTTGAACTCTTTGGGATAGGTAAATCGCATCTCGTAATTCGAAAAGCCGTTCTCGATTGGGTTATTTGGATACCAGGATTCGCGCGCTCCCGGCATAAGGTAATAATTCCCGCCGCTGAGGTTGCTAACCGCATCCTTCCCCTCGTAGTCCGTAACGATCGTGTATTGATCGCCGGTTTTGAGGGGTTTCGGTAGCACCACCGAGAATTGAGCGTCTTCCTCTTTGGCTTCCTGGATGAAATTCAAAGGCGTGCCTGATGAGTCGCTTACCTTCTGCACGCGAAGCGATGGGTAAAGATCAAAAGGGATCACTCGCAGGTTGCTTTCCACCGCCGTGATCGTCGTGGTGGCACGGCCCCCAAGCCTTCCTCCCTTTTCGAGCGTAGTATCAAGTTGCTGCCTATCGATCTCGTAAATTCGCTGCCGTTTAGTACTTGTTGCCGCGCCGGAGTTCTGGGCATGCAGGACGAAGCCCGTCCAAACGCCCTGCTTGTTCTCATCCCAGGTAATCAACTCTACCTGATCGGCAGAAACTCCAGCCGGCATGATGCGCATCGGCATTACGTTTCCGAATCCCCGGGCCGGGGCAGCGCTTGTCCCAATCTCAAACAGCGGCGTCCCATGCGGGTCTACGGCATACACTAGTTTGTCGTCATATTTCTTGCCCCTAATGAAGGCCACAAAGAGAGAGCCGGGTTGGTCGCTATATACATCCTGAAGTATGCGAGCACTTAGATTCCACTTCATGGTCGTGCGCAGCGCGTTTTGAATTTCCGAAAACTGGCCGGCGTTGCAGCCTCCGGCGCTGCCGGGTTGCCCTTGCGCACTCTTCCTGACTTCATCGTAGGTACCATCCGTGAACCGCAGCACCAGGTGATCAAAATCCTCCAGTATCCGCGGTTCTTTGGTAAGTCGCGAAAGACTCGCTTTTTCTATCGCGGAGGGAGGCGTCAACGCGAAGGTACCGGCCCCGCTAAATACAGCTCCGGTGATCTTGCCTTCCACGGGCGCAAGAAAACACATAGTGCCCGACGTAAAAGTGAATACAGCGGCATCTCGTTTCAGGACGAGGCTGCCTACGGACACAGCATCGTTGCCAATCCTAACGTTGCGTAATGCAACATAGGCCGAGTCGGGATTGCCTTGTCCGAATGCAATCACTGAGACCGCAGCAATGAAGAACGCAGTAAGAATCAGCTTGAATGGAATCGGGCGCATGGCCGCACTCCTCACTTACCGAACTTCTACAAGTTGTTTTGAGAGAACGAGGGATTGTACACCGCCTGACGCTCTTAAGGGAAAGAATATTTTTGACGGTGCCCAGCACGGTTTTGTGTGAATCATCAGCAACTCATAAAGCTGCTTCGGGTTTAGTTCAAATCGCTTGTCAGTGGCGATCCGAAGGGAGATTATGTTGGGACGTGATGAAACTGCGGGTCCGCCTTTCGCATCTATGCTTGAGGTGCTTGTCCTGAGAAATTTACTTTGATTTCATCATGAGGCAACCAGGTATGCCACAGCATTTTCCAATCCAGAAGTGAGCCTGAAAACCGAGTTTCATTCCAATGCGGGATGAGCCTGAAATTCTCATATGCCTGCGCTGCCACGAGTGGTCTCCTTTCGCAAGATTCGAGCCGG